>DAOWGA010000035.1 GCA_030637665.1 Lysobacterales bacterium
AACATCACCATCCTGGCGCCGGCGCTGAAAGACACAGTGATACCCGTTTCCTGTGTCGAAGCCGGGCGCTGGAGCCACAACAGCCCTGATTTTTCAGCGGCGCCCCGGGCACAGTTCTCAGCCAGCCGCGCCAAGCGCTCAGCTCACGTTAGCGCGGATATCGCTGCTACGGGTGGGCGGCGGTCCGACCAGGGCGAGGTCTGGGACGATATTTCGTTCAAGTTGAATTCGCTCGGCAGTCGCTCGGATACGCAGGCAGTGGAATCGGCATTCGCCGACCACGATGGCCAGCTAAATGACTACGTGGAAAAGTTCCGCCGCGCTGAAAACCAGTTCGGCGCAATTTTTTCCATCAAGGGCAAAGTCTGCGGGATGGAACTTTTTGACAGCCAGGAAACCTGCCGGGCCCTGATGCCCAAAATCATCCGCAGCTACGCTCTGGATGCCATCGATCCGGATTTCCAGGGAAGTGAGTCAAATGGTCAGGCGCCGGATTTCTTCCTGAAGCAGATCCGTGCAGCAGCTACGCATAAAGCGAAAGCAGTCGGCGAAGGCACGGACCTTCGTTTCGACAATGCCTCGGGGCTGGCTGGCGGCGCTTTGCTGGCGCGCGACCGACTCGTACACCTGGTGGCGTTTGCCATGGCGGAACCTTCGTTACAGGGTTCTGGCCGTGTCTACCGCCGGCGCCCGTTCTGAAACCGGCATGAAAAGGTCTCGTCAAGCCTGGTTTTTCTTCGTACGCAAGCCGCCAAATAGCAAATACAGGATCAGTTGGCCGGCCGGCCTTGCCGGTCCAGATCCACTGGTTCGCCGTAGCCAAATTCTGCTATTCGGTTGCGTTGCGTGGCGCCATCTCCAACCACGATCCAGATCATCTCTGCTTCATTCAGGTAATCACTGATAAGCTGTTGAAAGTCTGCCGTGGTCATGGCTTCCAGCATCGCCTGTTCACGTTCAACAATGTCGTGAGGCAGGTCTTGCCTGGCGATTCGGTTAAGCAGACCGGCCTTGGCGTCGAGTGTTTCGAAAGCGCGCGAATTGCGTTTGATAAGCTGATTCTTCGTCACCTTCGCATCTTCATCGGTAAAGGTCGCACTGTAATCAGTGATCTGCTGGCGAAGCAGTTGCAAGGATTCCAGTGTGACGTTGGCCCGAACGCTGGTGCTGGCGAGCCATGGTGATACATCGTTGACGAAGCGGCCGAGCCTGGAATAGGCGCCGTAGGTATAACCTTTTTCAAACCTCAGCAGTTGTGTCAGACGTGCGCTGGCACCACCGCCAAGCCGCTGGTTAGCGAAACCCAGGCGGGCCCAGTCCGGCTGGTCAGACATCAGTGTCCGCCTGCCAACGCGAATGACGGATTGTTTGGAATCCGGGATGTCGATGAAATACACGACTTGCCCGGCCGGTGGCGATGCCATTTCATGCTCAGGCTGGCGCAGGATTTCCCCCTGCCATTTGTCGGCGAGGCTTGAGAAAGCCATGGCGATCCGATCTCCCTCCACTGCCCCGGCGACCTGCAAGCGCGCGCCGGCGGGTGTCATGTTCGCGGCATGCCAGGCTTTCAAATCATCAAGAGATATCGCAGCAACGGACTCCCGGGTACCGGCCAGGGGAATTCCATATGGGTGTTCCGCTCCATACAGAACCCGGTAGAAAGCGTGCGATGAAACAGCACCCGGGCTACCTTCAGCGCTGATGATCCCGGCCTCGGTTTCACGCCTCAGGCGTTCGAACTCCACCTCATCCCAGCGCGGTTCAAGCAGAATCTCCTCCACCAGCGCGACGGTTTCCTCGAGCTTGCGCTCGAGGGTGATTGCGGAGAGCTGCAGTTGTTCCTTGTCCGCCGTGATCGTGATGCTGGCGCCGAGCAGGCCAATCGCTTCCTCCAGTTCCGCCGGTGTCCGCCTGGCGGTGCCTTGCATGGAAAGTGCTGCCAGCAAAGAGGAGACCCCGGGCCGGTCTTGCGTATCGAGCCATTGGCCACCCGGCAGGATCAGGCTGAAGGTCACCAGCGGGACTTCATCGTCCTTGATACCAATCACTTCGATGCCGTTGCTGAGTGACCGGGTCCAGATTTTCGGGGCGCGCAACACGGGTGGCGGGCCCAGCGGTGGTTCAGTTCGCTTATGGCGGGAAGCAGTCTTCTCATAGTCTGCCTCCTCGCCCTGGCTGACTTCCGCCTCGGCGCCCTGCACGACCTCCTCTTCAACAACCGCCGCCAATTCTGCACCGGTAATCGCCAGCCCAGGCGCAGATCTGGGCACAAAACTGGTCTGCAGGAACGGTTTGCCGCGCAAGTAGCGGTCATATACGCGCATGACGTCTGCACGGGTGACCGCCTGCATCAGTCGTATTTCCTCGGTCACGAACCCCGGGTCACCGGCATATTCGTTGTAGGAAGCAAGTTGGAATGCCTTGTTCAGGACGCCCGAGAGGTTTTGGTAGAAACCCGTTTCCAGTTCCGCCTTGATACGGGTCAATTCGGACTCAGGGAACCCGTCTGTCTCAAACCGTTCCAGCCCTTTTGCGATGGCTGCTTCCACGTCGTCGAGCGGAATGCCTTCCAGGGCGCGAACCCGGATGGAAAACTCACCGGCCAGTTCGTCGGATGAATTGGTGGCCGAGACTTCGGGAGCCAGCTTGCGCTCCTCGACAATGACCTGGTAGAGCGGTGCGCGCTTGGTACCGGCCAAAACTCTGCCCAGCACATCCAGCGGGTAGCTGTCCGGGTGGTACTGCTCAACACCTGGAAAGACCATGCGCAATTCCGGTAATTTGGCGAAATTGTCCGGATACCAGAGCTTTTTGGTTTTCTCCAGGGTGATCGGCATCGGCTTTCTGTGAGCCACCTCCGGCCCCCGGCGCATCTCGCCGAACCACTGCTCGATCTGCGGCTTGATCGCTTCGGGGTCGAAATCACCGGCGATCACCAGCGTTGCATTGTTGGCGCCGTACCAACGCTCATAGAAAGCTTTTACATCATCCAGGGTTGCGTTCTGCAGGTCGTCCAGCGAGCCGATCACGGTCCAGGAATAAGGGTGGCCTGGCGGATAGAGGTTTTCACGGATGACTGCCCCGGTGTGACCGTAGGGCGCATTGTCTACGCGTTGCCGCTTCTCGTTCTTGACCACCTGCTTTTCGCGCTCCAGCGCTTCCGTGGTGACTGTATTGATCATGTAACCCATGCGGTCTGAATCGATCCAGAAGATCTTCTCCAGCGCATCGGTGGGCACCACCTCGTAGTAGATGGTGCCGTCAGACCAGGTGCCCCCATTGCGGCTGCCACCGAGTTCTTCGATGTATTTGCGGTTGGCGCCACGCGGCACGTTTTCGGAGTCGTTGAAAGACATGTGCTCGAAAAAGTGTGCGAAGCCTGTGCGGCCGGGTACTTCCCGGCTGGAGCCCACGTGGAATATCGATGCCACGGCTACCACGGGATCTGAGTGATCCGTATGTAAAATGACCTCGAGCCCATTGTCGAGGGTGTATTTTTCGAAATCAACCGTGAAACCGGTCGCTGCGTTACTCTCAGCCTTGGCATCGGAAGTAGTGGCTGTTTCCCCGGCCCCGGTTGGCGCATCGGAGGCTCGCTCGCAGCCGGCCATCAAGGCCAGGCATAGAGTAATAAACAGGAATCGGTAAGCAGTGTGCATGGATCTTTCCCTCGAGTCAGGCCGTAAAGACTAGCAACTTGCGTCGCATTCACCAAGCGCCCCTTTTATCCGTCCCCTTTTTTCCCTACTATCATGTACGGTCCGAAAGTCGGACAACAGCAATAACAAGTCCCAGCCGGAACAGGAACTGCCAATGAGCAATCAAGCACCGCCCGAACTGACCCCGCGCGCTATCGTACTGGCCATTGTGCTGGCGATGATACTGGCCGGCGCTAACGCCTACCTTGGCCTGTTCGCCGGCATGACCATCGCTTCAGCTATTCCGGCGGCGGTGGTGTCCATGGCTGTGCTCAAATTACTGGGTGGCGGGCACATCCTGGAGAACAACATCGTGGCCACTGGCGCCTCGGCGGGTACCTCCATCGCCACCGGCGTGATTTTCACCATGCCTGCCTTGTTGATACTGGGTTACTGGGATGACTTTCGTTATTCCTGGGTGCTGGCCATCGCCGGCCTGGGCGGCCTGTTGGGAGTGTTGTTCTCGGTGCCGCTGCGCCGTTCACTGATCGTGGAGCAGGGCCTGGCCTTCCCCGAAGGCAAGGCGGCGGCAGAAGTGCTGCGCACCGGCGATCGGCCCGGCGAAGGTCTGAAGGTGCTGGCCGGCGCGGCGACGATTGGTGGCTTGATGAAGCTGGGGGCCGGCAGTGGCTTGCGGCTGATCCCGGACACCGCAGCCGCTTCCGCCTGGTTCGGCAATACCCTGGCTTACTTCGGTACCAATCTGTCGCCCGGCGCTGTTTGGCGTGGGCTATATCGTGGGCCTGAACATCGGTGTCGTGATGCTGGCCGGTGGCGTGATGGCGTGGAACATTGCGATCCCAATTTACAGCACCTGGTTCCTGGCCGCTGATCCGGTGCTGAGCGTTGAATTGGCTGGTGCGAGCGCCGAGGATGCGGCTTACGGAATCTGGTCCGCCCAGATTCGCTACCTGGGTGTTGGCGCCATGCTGATTGGCGGTGTCTGGACCTTGATCTCTCTTCGTCACTCCCTGGTCTCGGGAATTCGCAGCGGCATAAATGCCGAGCGTGGCAACGGCGGTGAAGCGATTCCGGCCACCGAGCGGGACCTGCCCATGCGTTTCATCCTGATCGGCCTGGTGCTGTTCGTGCTGCCGCTGATGGTGTTGTACCAGGCCATTGTTGGCAACTGGGCGGTGAGTATCCCGATGACGAT
>DAOWGA010000155.1 GCA_030637665.1 Lysobacterales bacterium
CTGGAGGTCTGTCGGACTAATGGCTTGCGGACTGATTATGCTCGCATTAAAGTCAAGTGATCCACTACTATTTACACGGGCCTATCCTATGAAACTGATAACCGCAATAATCAAGCCGTTTAAGCTCGACGATGTTCGAGACGCCATCGCTGAGACTGGAATACAGGGCTTGACCGTCACCGAGGTTCGAGGCTTTGGGCGTCAAAAAGGACACACTGAATTGTACAGGGGCGCCGAATACGTGGTTGATTTCCTGCCCAAGTTAAAGCTCGAAGTGGCTGTGTCTGATGACCGGGTCGAGGCGGTCGTGGAAGCCATCGCCGACTCAGCTGCTTCAGGGCGTATCGGTGATGGAAAAATTTTCGTCCAGGCCCTGGAGCAGGCGATTCGTATCCGAACCGGGGAAGAAGGGGACGAGGCGCTCTGAACGAGGCCGTTTCTCAGTCACATACTTTAATCACGGCCGGAAGCGGCTTTGCCTTCATGATCCGGGAGTATTTTCATTGAACGATATCAGAACAGGAGTTATTGGTCTGGGTGCGATGGGTGCCCCCATGGCGCGCCATCTGGCCAGCCATGGTTTCCTCGCCGGAGTCTGGAACAGGACCACGATAAAGGCGGATACGCTGGCCGCCGAGCTTGGCGTCATGCGGGCGGATTCGCCGGCTGAACTGGCCGGGCAGTGCAATATTCTGCTGACATGTGTTTCAGCTGATAAAGACCTTGAATCCGTGATCGCACAGGTGCTGGCAGGATTAAAGCATGGTGATGTGGTTATCGACACATCAACGGTCAGTCCGGTGCTTACAAAACATCTTGCGGAACGATTGGAACGCATCGCTGTCGGTTTTATTGACGCACCCGTTTCCGGTGGCGTTGAAGGTGCGGTTAACGGCAGGCTGTCCGTGATGGCGGGTGGTGATTTCGCCACTTTTTCGCGAGTCTTGCCAGTGCTCGAATCTTTTTCGTCCTCGGTGACCCACATGGGTCCGGTTGGATCAGGACAGGCCACCAAGGCAGTCAACCAGGTGATTGTTGCCGGCCTCGCGGAGGCAGTTTGCGAAGCGCTGGCGCTTTCTGAGAAACTAAATCTGCCTTCGGAGCGTCTATTATCTGTACTGACTGCAGGAGCGGCGGATAGCTGGTTCCTCAGGCACCGCGGTCAGTCAGTGCTGGAAAATCGTTTTGAGACCGGGTTCAAGCTGTCCCTGCTACTGAAGGATCTCAAGATCATTCAATCATTGGCACGGAATTTGAATATTAATCTCAACACAGTGGACGCAGCGATCAATGATTATGAGAAACTGGTGACAGCAGGTGACGGTAACAACGACATCTCCGGGCTGATCAGGAGGAAGCGGGCACAGATGTCCGTTGCAGATGAAGAGTAGGATGAGATGACTGAACGACATTCTTTCATTTCGGCCACGCTGGCCGAGCTGAGCAGACGCAAGGTACTGCGCACTGTGGGTGCGTATGCCGTGGCCGTGTTCGTGTTGCTGCAATTGATGGATGCAGCCGTCGAACCCCTGCGCTTGCCAGAGTGGGTGCCGACACTGGTAGTGATCGTCGTTATTCTGGGATTCCCATTGGTATTTCTGCTCGCCTGGCATTTGGAAGTCACGCCCACCGGGGTTCATCGCACGACCACTGCGGGTTTGTTGACCCGATCGCAGAGAGCATCACTGTTCAGTTTCATGCTGCTGGCCATGATCGGCCTGGCTTACGTATTTTATCAATATTATTCTGGCGTATTCGAGAGCCCGGCGCCCCAGCAGACAGTAGAGCAAAGGGAGTTCAGTGCACCGGAGAATTCCATCGCTGTTCTGCCCTTTGTTGATTTATCAGAACATGGTGACCAGGCCTATTTTACTGATGGAATTGCAGAGGAGTTACTCAATCTGTTGGCGCGGGTGGATGGTCTGCACGTGGCGGCCAGGACATCTTCGTTCGTGTTTCGCGATCCCCAGACCGACATCCGAGAAATCGGCCGTGCGCTGAACGTCAGAACGGTGTTGGAAGGCAGCGTTCGCACTGCGGGCAGCCGCATTCGCCTTACAACCCAGCTAATCAATGTCGAAGATGGCTATCACATCTGGTCGCAGTCCTATGACCGCGAACTGGATGACGTCTTTGCAATTCAGGATGAGGTCGCTCACCACATTTCTACGGCCCTGGTCGACTCTTTTACCGGTCTATCCGTCAGGCCCGGGGGCCGCACGGATAGCCTGGCTGCATCCCAGGCTTACCGTACGGGCCGCCTGCACTGGTGGCGCCGTACGCCTTCGGAATTGCAGCGCGCCATAGAATTGTTTGCCACCGCGCTGGAACATGACGCGCAGTTTGCACCCGCCTATGCGGCCCTGGCTGATACCTGGCTGCTGCTTTCGTCCTACGGCAACATTTCGGTGCTCAAGGCGGCTCAGCGGGCCCATCCCATGATCGAGAAGGCGCTGAAAATCGACCCGGAGTCGGAAGAAGCCTTCGCAGCGCTGGGCCTGGCCAGGTGGCAGATCGGCCAGATGGACGCAGCGGAATCGGCCCTGCGCCAGGCAGTTCAGCTCAACGAGGATTATGTGCCGGCGCAGCTGTGGCTCGCCGGTGTCCTCAAAGAACTTGGCCGTTACCCTGAAGAGTATATGGTTCTTGAGAAAGCAATGAGGCTGGATCCGCTCAACGAGTTGCTGGCGATCAATTATGCCGGCAACCTTGCGGTGCGGGGCGACTGGGCCAGCGGCAGGGAATTGATGCAGAGCCTGGTTGAACTGCGCCCCGATTCCACCATGCTGTTGAGGTCGATAGCCATGTATGAAATCCAGCATGGAAACCTGGTGGAAGGCTGGACTCTCGCAAACCGCGCCTGGCAACTGGAGCCGGATAACCCCGAGGATATTGCGGCTCTGGTCAAAACCTGGGTCATGCTGGGTGAACTGGAGGAAGCAGAACAGCTGATTCTGCAAGGCCTGGAGCAATCAGGCCAGAATGCAAAGCTGTTGAATGCATATTGGCGGATGCTGATGGTGGCTCGCCGTTTCGAAGAGGCTCAGACCCTGGTGCGGGACATGATGGCTGGGTACGGCGAAAATATTCCGCCGGCTTTGCAAAGTCGTTTCGATTTTCAGCTGGGTATGATTGCCCTTGCGCGTAAGGATTACCAGCTGGCGTACAATCTGCTGAACAAGGCCATAAACGATGAAGAACAACCCGCATACAGCGGAGACGAAATCATGATTGTTACGATGGCATCGCTTAGTGCACAGTTGGTCGGTAATCAGGAAGAAGCCGAGCAAAGGCTGAAAGCGGCGGAGCGCAAAGTACAACGCGCCAGGCTTAACGGCGTTGATGATACGGGAATCTACTACACGGAAGCGGTGCTGTTGGCCATGAGGAATGAGCAGGAACGGGCCATGCAGAAATTGAACGAGGCATACGAACGGGGTTTTCGGGAACGCTGGATGCTGGAGTTTGACGGTCGACTGGACTCCTTACGTGGACAAGCAGATTTCATCGCCCTCCAGAGCCGCTTGAATGACGACATTAA
>DAOWGA010000006.1 GCA_030637665.1 Lysobacterales bacterium
ACATGCTGGAGTCCTCCGGTGACCTCCGCGCCGTTCAGGAACTGCTTGGCCACGCTGATATATCAACTACGCAAGTCTACACCCACCTCGATTTCCAGCACCTGGCCAAGGTCTATGACAAAGCCCACCCGCGGGCCAGGAAAAAGTGAGGGTTAATCAGCCAACTGTTCAGCGAGTTGTTCACACAAAGGCACGTTGTCCAGGGAAACCCTTTTGATGGGAATCACCCCTTGCCGGTCGACAGGGGGAAGGTCATAGGTCACGGTTCCCGCATTACAGTCGCTGAACTCAACAACCATGGCGCCATACTTGCTTGGGGTGGAAGCCGGCGTTCCGGCATCAAAAACACCACCTTCTGAAAGAACGATGTCCAGGACAGCCTTGTTATCAGCATATTTCCCCTGGGCTGTCAGCCATCGGTGCCCGGGTTCCCCCAGCAAGGCAGAAGCTGATTCGTCAGGGCGTTCGGTGTCGAAGGTAAACCAGGCCAGGAACATGACCTCAATATCAGGATAGACAACGATGAAAAAACCCTGACCGCTGGTATCAGTGTTGGTCCAGGCGTCATTCAGACCGGAATTGATATGGAAAGTGTTGCTCACGGCGACGTCGGTCATCACGAGGTATTCATCGGTGATATCCCCGGTACCGGGGTAGTCGATCAGGGGAAGCTCCCCAAATGGTGCTGCCCGCTCCCATACTTGCAGGGAAGCGATGGCATCAATGACGTCCATGCCGTTAGCTGTGACCTGTCCAAACACGGTAAAGCCACCATTCTGGTCGTCGAGATTTGCCGAATTGTCGCCCAGGTTGATAAACCATCCGCTGGTTGCGCTGTTCGGGTCTCCGGAGACTTTGGCCATGGCGATGGTACCGCGGAGATTGGAAATCCCGGGTTCGTTGATCACCGGCGGGTCTTTGGGTATCTCTTCAACGACGTCATTGATGTAGGTGAATCCGCCGCCCTGAATGATGAAACCGGGCACACTGCGGTGGATAAAGGAATTAGCGAAATCCCCATCATTGACGTAGTTCAAAAAGTTGGCCACCGTTTCCGGTGTATCCTCATCGAACAGTTCGATATCCACATCACCTAATGGCGTCTGCAAAGTGACATTGGTGGCCAACACAGGCCCGCTTGCCAGTGCAGTGAAAACAAAGCAGATCAAGCCGATTGTGAATCGGGAAAATGGACAGGTCATGGGCATGGATTGCGGCTCCTAAAAAGCAGGCCGCATTATAGTCGTCGCGGTTGATTTACGGAAGGCCCGTCAAATCGACTCACAATGTGATGTAATCCTGGGCAATCGGATTGGTAAATTGCAGAGCGCCGTCTTCCAGCGGCGCTCGCCGGATGATCTTCTTGTCCAGTGAGAAATTCTGGGTGTTAAGCCAGGGGAGGTGGTCGCCTTGCTTTGGAAACAGGTGCATAATTCGCTGGATATATCCAGCGGAAAAACCATCAATCCACGGGCGCGCCTCCATGTCCCTGTCCTCATCCCTTAACCGTGCTGTGCACTGGCGCATGCCGAGTTCATCCATGTGGTTCAGAAGGCGGCATACATATTCGGCGGTGAGGTCGGCACGCAGTGTCCAGGACGCGTTGATGTAGCCGAATGTATGCACCATGTTCGGTACGCCGGAATACATCATGCCCTTGTAGGTAAAGGTGTCCGGAAAATTCACCTGTTCATCGTCTACCGAAAAGTCTACGCCGCTCAACAGCACCAGCTCCAGACCGGTGGCGGTGACGATAATATCTGCTTCCAATTCCTTGCCGGACGTCAGTTTGAGGCCCTTCTCGGTAAAGGTTTCGATGGTGTCGGTCTCCACTGAAGCCTTGCCGGACTTGATGGCCTTGAACAAATCGTCGTTCGGAATCAGACACAGGCGTTGATCCCATGGGTCATAGCGTGGCGTGAAATGAGTCTCCACGTCATAGTCCGGACCAAGACCCTTGCGGACCATTTTCAGCAGCAACTTTTTCATCTTCCGGGGCGCCACCCGGGTACGGTGGTAGATGAAGCGTTGCATCTGCGTGTATTTGAATCGCGTAATGGCATAAGCGATTTTTTCAGGCAGCAAATGACGCAGTATGTTGGCCATTACGTCCTGGTCGGGGCGCGAAAACAGGTAGGTTGGAGAGCGCTGCACCATGGTGACCCGGGCGCCGTTTTCGGCCAGGGAGGGCACCAGGGTCATGGCGGTGGCGCCACTGCCGATCACAAGCACGCGCTTGCCGGCATAATCCAGATTCTCCGGCCAGAACTGCGGATGCACGATAACCCCATGAAATCGATCCTTGCCTTTGAACTCTGGTGTATAGCCCTTTTCGTAACTGTAGTAACCACCACACATGAAGAGAAAGTTGCAGCTGAACTGCACCCGGTCGCCCTCATCGCCCCGTTCCACATTCACCGTCCAGCAAGCATTTGCAGTGGACCAGGATGCAGATATCACCCGGTATTTGAAACGGATGTGCTCTCTGATGTCGTTTTCATCCGCAGTCTCATTCACATATTTAAGGATAGAGGGACCATCAGCGATGGCCTTCGCTTCACGCCAGGGTTTGAAATTGTAGCCCAGGGTAAACATGTCGCTGTCCGAGCGGATACCCGGATAGCGGAAAAGATCCCATGTTCCGCCCACGACATCACGCCCTTCCAGAATGGCAAAGGTCTTGCCAGGACATTTGTCCTGTATATGGTAAGCCGCACCAATACCCGACAGACCGGCGCCTACAATTACAACGTCAAAGTGGTTCAATTTTTTCCCCGACAATAATTCGACTCACTCGGACTCATTTTCCGAACCTGTGCAGCTATAAATGACTGTATCACAGCCCTTAGCCCGCCCTGGTGAATTATGCGGTTTGGCGGCGGGAACCTGCCTATGGGACGATGGACGAATGCTGACTTCGGGCGCATCATGGAGAATCAAAGAGAATCTCGGAGATACCCGTGCCTGACAAAGAAACTACGAGCTTCATGCGCTCCCTGTGTATGGGCCAGATCGAACAGGAGTTGCTGTTTCCCTTCCCTGCCCTGACGGCGGAACAGAAAGAAACACTGCATGAAATTACCAGTGCAGTCGAAGACTTGCTCGGCCCACGCGCTGAAGACTTCCGGCAATGGGATGTCGCGGGTGAAATGCCGGCAGATTTCATCGAGGAACTCGGTCAATTTGGCCTGTTTGGCCTGATCATCCCCGAGGCCTACGGCGGCATGGGGCTGGGCAACATGGCCTATTCACGCACACTGCAGGAAGTAGGCAAGCATGACGCCTCGGTCGCGGTGACCATTGGCGCGCACAGCTCAATCGGCATGCGCGGCCTTTTGTTATTCGGTACCGAGGAACAAAAGCAGCGCTATATGCCTGCGCTCGCCAGCGGCGAAATGCTCGCCGCCTCCTCCCTAACTCTGCCGGCCGCCGATTCAGATCCTGCCCCCAAGGACACGACAGCCGTGAAACAGGACGACCACTGGCTACTCAACGGCAACAAACTGTGGATTACCAACGGTGGTATCGCAGATTTCTTCACCATATTTGCGCGCACAGCGCCGGAACATGGGCGCGGCAAGATGACCGCATTCATCGTCACCGGCGATATGGAAGGCGTGAGTATCGGCCCGCACGAAGACAAGATGGGGCTGCGTGCGAGCTCCACCACCACGGTGGTGCTCGACGATGTGAAAGTCCCGCTGGAGAATATGCTGGGTGAGCCAGGCAAAGGTTTCAAAGTGGCGATGCAAATCCTGAACAGCGGACGAACCGGGCTGGGTGGCGGCTCCGTCGGCGGCATGAAACACCTGATCGGGCTGGCGACCCAACAGGCCAACGAGCGCAAAACCTTTGGCGAGCCGATTTCAAGTTATGGCCTGATCAAGGAGAAAGTCGGACAGATGATCGTCGACTGTTACACCTCCGAGGCCGTGGTCACGATGGTTGGCGGGCTGATTGATGCCGGTTACAAGGAATACGCCGTCGAAGCAGCGATTTCAAAGGTCTATTCGAGTGAATGCCTCTGGCGCAGCGCTGATGAAGCATTGCAGATCGCCGGCGGTAACGGCTACATGCGCGAGGTTCCCTACGAGCGCATCGTGCGTGACGGCCGCATCAACCGGATCTTTGAAGGCACCAACGAGATCTTGCGCCTGTTCATTGCCCTCACCGCAATGAACGACGTGGCAAGCCAGTTGCGCGAACTCGCCACCACTATGAAAGGCGTGTTCAATGACCCGATCAAGGGCTTTGGCATTCTCTCTGATTATGGGCGCAAACAAGCCATGCTCAGAACCGGGCTGGGCAGCGCCTCGAAACTTCAAAACCTGCATGAGGCCATCCAGCCGCAAGCAGAGATATTCGAAACGGAAACCCGCTACCTCGCCCAGGCGACTGATCGCATCCTGCGCAAGCATGGCAAGAACATCATCGGCAAACAGTTTGCCACCAAGCGCCTGGCCGAAATCATGATCGAGCTGTTTGTACTGGCCAGCACGCTGAGCCGTGTACAGGCATCCATTGATGACAACGGCGTTGAGGCCGCTTCGCGTGAAATCGATATTCTGCGTGTTTTCGCACGCGAAGCCCGGGTACGGATAAAGCGAAATTTCCGCCGCATCGACAATAACTTTGATGAGCTCCTGAAAGCCCTGGCGGATGACGCATTCGAAGCCGAACGTTTTCGCTGGGATACGATCTAGAGTTTAAAGGCGTAAGGCCCGGCCAAAAGGCCGGGCCCGTCCTGATTATTCTTCAAACCAACGATAAACGATACCGGCTATTGCCGCACCGATGATCGGCGCCACCCAGAACATCCACAGTTGAGCCACGGCCCAGCCCTGAACGATCAGTGCCGGGCCGGTGCTGCGGGCCGGGTTCACTGAAGTGTTGGTCACCGGAATGCTGATCAGGTGAATCAGAGTCAGGCCAAGGCCAATGGCAATCGGGGCGAAACCAGCCGGTGCACGTTTGTCCGTGGCGCCGAGGATAATGATCAGGAACATCAGCGTCATCACCACCTCGGTAACAAAACCGGCGCCCATGGAATAGCCGCCCGGTGAATGCTCGCCGTAACCATTGGAAGCAAGCCCCCCGGCCAGATCAAATCCGGGCGCCCCGCTGGCGATCCATGCCAGCACTGCCGCTGCAAGGAATGCACCGAGTACTTGTGCAATGATGTACGCAGGAAGTTCGGATGCCTTGAATCGCCCCGCTACCGCCAGGCCGATGGAAACAGCCGGGTTCAGGTGACATCCGGAAATATGTCCGATTGCAAAGGCCATGGTCAACACGGTCAGACCGAATGCCAGCGCGACGCCGACAAAACCGATCCCCATTTCAGGGAACCCCGCAGCCAGCACCGCTGCCCCACACCCACCCAGCACCAGCCAGAAAGTTCCAATAAATTCGGCCGCGGATTTCTTCGCAAGAGTCATAGTTTTCTCCCTCTGTTGATTTCTATTGGCAACGACTGCAAGGCAATCGACTTTGATTTGTAAAGTGCACCAGCAAACTGATTACCGGTGCACTATGTTTTAAAAGCATAGCCTAAATCAAGACAGCGGGCTTCTGCCATGCGCGAGGAACAAGAATTAGAAATTATGGCTCGACCTGGCGCGTCCGGTACAGGGCATAGCGTGATCCGGCCCAGTAGCCCAGGTAAGCAACTACAAACCAGATCCAGATATGATCACTGCGAATATCGCTTAACCAGTAAACCGGCCATGCAATGGCCACGATAAAGTTCTTGATTGAATTGATGAATAAACCGATAAATAGTTCTGGCGTGATGTCTGAAATCAGGGATGACAATCCGCCAAACTGGGTTATGAAGTCACGTATTTCGCCGAGTTCGACAACGGCGTAGGTGAGCAGACCAACGACGCCATAATAGCCACCACCAAACTTGAGCCACTTGTTGTGGACCGGGTTCATCCGGTGAATTTCCTCGAGGCTGCTGTCGTCTTTGCGCTTCTTTTTGTTTTTCTTGTTGTTGGATTTGGCCTTTGACAGGCGCTTGACTTCGTTCTCAAATTCTTTGAGGCCAGATGCGGTATTGAGATAATTATTTTTTATTGCCCACCAGACCAACAGGAAGCTGGTTATGGCGACCGGAATTCCCGCCTGGAATAACGCTCGAAAAAACTCTCTGATCATGGTGAATGATTTTGCATAAGAAACGAGTTCAACCAGACTTCAAGTTCCGCCGCCTGCTTGTTAAAGGTCAGAGATCTTGACTCAAGAGAACCGCATCCACTTCTGTTTCGACGAGCCATTCAGGATCAATGAAAGAAGTCACCTGCATTATGGTGCTGACCGGCCTAATTTCGCCAAAGATTTCTCCGTGCACCTTCGCCACTGCTTCCCAGTCTGCGAGCCGGGTAAGGAAAATCCTCGTGCGAGAGACATCTTCAAGGCTGGCTCCCAACTGCTCGAGTGCAAATGCTGAAATCTCAAAACACCGCCTCGCCTGCGACGCAGCATCCCCCGGAGCAAATGTATTGCCATCCGGTCCTAGTGGTGCTGTTCCTCCAACGGCGATCACGTTTCCGATACGTACCGCACGTGAAAACCCGACAATGGGCTCGTAGGGACTGCCCGTCGAAACAGTTTCGCGATTCATCATGGCCAAGCTTCCTCTGGTGATGCAAGCGGGACTCTACAGCTATTGAGTTTCTTTTTAAACGGTCTTGGCAGGATCTTCCCAAAACTTGCTTTCGTCTTTTAATTCAGATCAGCGTAGCCTTAAGCTTTAGCCCAAATCAACTCCTGATCGGAAACGCACGACAATAGTGCACCAATGCACACTATCCGGAATCCATCTTTTGCTCCCGCGACCAGTGACGGATACGCCTGATTTCGTCAGTGTCGAGAATGTGTCGTAGCCGCAGGAAAACGACAATTGATACGTCACAATTAGGGAACAATCGAGAAAGAACTTTGACCTTTTTAATGCCGAAAACAGAACTTCAACCTAGATGCAAAACCAACCGGTCGGAAGCGGAACTTCATCTTGTACTGATTTCAGCTATCTCATTACCTGCCCAGTAAG
>DAOWGA010000144.1 GCA_030637665.1 Lysobacterales bacterium
CCAGTTCCTCGGGTACAGGTTCGCGGCCCATTTCCTGCAGCATCTGGCGAGAAATGCGGTTCAGCTTGTTGATGGTTTCGATCATGTGCACCGGGATGCGGATGGTACGGGCCTGGTCCGCGATGGAGCGCGTGATGGCCTGCCGGATCCACCAGGTGGCGTAGGTCGAGAACTTGTAACCGCGACGGTATTCGAATTTGTCCACTGCCTTCATCAAACCGATGTTGCCTTCCTGGATCAGGTCCAGGAACTGCAGGCCGCGGTTAGTGTATTTTTTCGCGATCGAAATCACCAGTCGCAAATTGGCCTCGACCATTTCCTTCTTGGCGCGACGGGCCTTGGCCTCGCCGATGGACATGGAGCGGTTGATGTCTTTCAACTCGGCGATGGTCAGACGGGACTCTTTTTCGAGCCGGGCAAGTTTTTCCTGCACAGCGCGAATTTCGAGTGCGTATTCAGCCAGTGCAGGCACCCACTTCTGGGAACCCTTTATTATCGGCGTCAACCATTGCGGGTTAGCTTCATTTTCGGTGAAGGACTTCAGGAAAATGGACTTCGGCATCTTGGCCTGAACCACGGCCATCTGCAGAATCATTCGTTCCAGGTCACGCGTCTGCGAAATCGTGTAGCGTAAACGGTCGACCAGGTGATCCACCATTTTCGCCGGGTACTTGATGCGCAAAAATATGTAAGCCATGTCCTCACGTACTTTAAACACACTTTCGTGTTTTGGGCCGTGCTTGTCGTGCAGGTTGACGTAATTCTTGAAGAGCACGGCCAGTTCCTTGAACTTGCGATCCACTTCCTCGAGATCCGGACCCGTGGGTCCCTGTTCTTCTTCCTCTTCCGCTGCGTCGTCGGTCTTTTCTTCGTTCGCAGGATCCTCAGCGGTTTTCGCCTTAGCGGGCTTGGGTGGTTTGGGAATTTCCTGTTTGGCCAGTTCTTCCGGGTCGATAAAGTCGATCATCAGTTCGGTCAGGCGTTGCTTGCCGTCAACATAGTGGGCGAATTCCACCAGCAGGTTGGCATAGGTACCCGGGAATCGGGACAGTGCTTTGTGGACCTGCAGCAGGCCGTCTTCGATGCGCTTCGCGATCGCAATTTCACCCTCGCGCGTCAGCAATTCCACCGTGCCCATTTCGCGCATGTACATGCGCACAGGATCGGTCGTGCGGCCGATCTCCGATTCCACCGCGGCCAGTGCGGCAGCGGCTTCTTCAGCGGCCGCATCGTCTTCGCTGACGTTTGCAGCCGCATCATTCAGGATCAGGGTATCGGTATCCGGCGCCACTTCGTGCACGGAGATACCCATGTCATTGATCATGTTGATGATGTCTTCGATCTGCTCCGGATCGACAATGTCATCAGGCAGGTGATCATTCACCTGGGCGTAAGTCAGGAAGCCCTGCTCCTTACCCTTGGTGATGAGTTCCTTCAATTGAGATTGCTGATTCTCGTTCATAAAATTTTTTTTGTGCGGTTAACTAAAATATAGTTCAAGATCACCAACTCGGCGACATCAATTTTCACCCGGGCCCCTTGTCACGATTTTTCGCCCTGTAAAGCCTCTATCAGAGTTTGCCGGTGCTGCTGCAACTGTAACAATGTCGCCCTCTCTTCCGGACCCAGGTCGACAATTTTCGGCATTCGGCTTATCCGCGCTTCAGTCCATTGCAACTCGAGCCCCGTCACGGCATCCCGGAACTCCTGAGCGAGTTGTTTCTCCTCACCTGGAAGCTGCCAGGTTGCCAGTGTTCCCAAGTGTGAATAGGCTGGATGTTCGCGCCAAAGTTCCAATAGCTGAGCGGTGGTCATATTGGGGCGTTTGGCGCAGAAGTCAACAAGTTCCCGGTATATTTCAACGCCCGGAAGATCACATCCTGACAAAACGCCGGCATCGCCAGCCTCGCTTGAAAGTTTGGGGTTCTGCACCAAATGTGCAAGGGCAATCCGCATCGGAGTTCTTTTCTGGGCTGGTTTCCTGCCGATGGGGGCTGTCCCGCCGGGCAGCGGTGGCTTGCCGCGGGAGTCATCCAGGCGATGTTGAGCCAGCGCTTCCAGGCGACTGAACATCATGTCGTGGAACACGCCGGGTGGGATTTGATCGACCTGAGGCCTGGCCAACTCCACCAGCCTGGCGCGGCCATCGATCGAGGACATATCAACTTCGGCTGTAAAGTGGTCAAAAAGGAAACCTGACAGAGGCTGCGCTTCATCCAGCAGGGCAGAGAACGTCTCCGCCCCCTTGCTGCGCACCATGGTGTCCGGGTCTTCACCTTCCGGCAGAAACAGAAACTTTGCCTGGCGCCCTTCACGCAATCGCGGCAGAGTCGCTTCCAGCGCCCGCCAGGCCGCTTTTCTCCCGGCCCGGTCTCCATCGAAGCAGAAGATTACTTCGTCGGCGGCGCGAAACAGCAATTCAGCCTGCTCGCTGTTTGTCGCCGTACCCAGCGTAGCCACGCAATTTCTGAAACCAAACTGGGCCAGCGCCACCACGTCCATGTAGCCTTCAACCACGATAATCCGGTCCAGTTTTGCCTGGCTCTTGCGGGCCAGGTAAAGCCCGTATAACTCACGCCCCTTGTGGAACAACTCAGTCTCGGGTGAATTCAGGTATTTCGGACCGTCATCGTCCAGTGCGCGGCCGCCGAAGGCGATGACACGGCCACGGCGATCGTGTATCGGGAACATGATGCGATGCCGAAACTTGTCATAGGTACCGCTTTTACCCTGGCTCAACATACCCGCCCGTTGCAATAGAGATACTCGTTTCTCATCACTGCCCAGGCGTTTGAGCAGTTTGTCCCAGCCCGCAGGGGCAAATCCAATACCAAATTCCCTGCTCACTTCACCCGACAGGCCGCGCTGTTTCAGGTAATCGATTGCTGCCTGACTTTGCTTCAACTCACCTTGATAATACGCTGCCGCTGATTCCATCAATTCATACAGGCCGGCTGAGGGACGAGGCTTTTGCGAGGCTTCGCGGGGTACTTCAAGACCCGCATGCCGGGCCAGATCCTCAACCGCGTCGACAAACTCCAGGCCTTCGTAGTTCATCAGGAATCCGATGGCTGAACCGTGCGCCCCACAACCAAAGCAATGATAAAACTGCTTTTGCGGGCTGACAGTGAATGAAGGGGTCTTTTCATCATGGAAAGGGCAACAGGCCTGGTATTCACGGCCAGCACGCTTCATAGGGACGCGCCGCTCAATCACTTCCACAATATCTGCTCGAGCGAGCAGTTCTTCAATAAAGGACTCGGGTATCAATCCGCCCATGTCAGCAGGCCCAGATCAAAAGGCTGTGGAGGACAGGGCGCGCAATGTGCGGCCACCCACATCAGGAGTTGAGTTGATCCTTCACCGCCTGGCTGACGGCTTTCATGTCAGCACGGCCCTGGACCTGGCCACGAAGAGCGCTCATCACCTGGCCCATATCACGAATGCTGCTGGCGCCAAGTCCCTCAATGGTGCCAAGGATCAGTGCAGCCAGTTCATCTGCACCCAGCGGCTCCGGCAGGTAAGTCTGGATCAGGTCCAGCTCAAAGCGTTCTTTTTCCGCCAGGTCTTCACGGCCGGCTTTTTCGAACAGGCCCAGGGACTCGCGCCGCTGCTTGACCATCTTGTCCAGCACAGCAAGGACTTGCTCATCATTCAGTTCAATGCGCTTATCGACTTCTATTTGCTTGATCGCCGCGGTCACCAGGCGCAATGCAGCCAGGCGATCACGCTCATGGGAACGCATCGCATTCTTAACATCATCCTGGATACGGGCTTTAAGCGACATCGCAGATCACCTAACGACTAATCTAAACTGGATTCGCAGCTTAACGAATCATGCGTAGCCAACCCGGACGGGCCGGCCGGGTAAAATCTAATACAGGCGGGTACGACGAACTGCATCCCGCGACAGGCGGCGCATATTGCGCTTCACGGCCGCAGCCGCTTTACGCTTGCGCTCCCATGTGGGCTTTTCGTAGAACTCACGGCGGCGCGTTTCTGCCATTACACCCGCTTTCTCGCAGGAACGCTTGAAGCGGCGCAGTGCGTACTCAAAAGGCTCATTTTCGCGAACTTTTACACTCGGCATTACTAAATCACTCTTCCTTTTCGCCAAAAAATGGCGTTGCATTAACGTAGCCGGTTATTTTACCAAGCTTTCTGCGCCTCATGCAAAGATAAAATTCGATTCCTGCGTTCAAGTGTAATGACTTATCCGCAGAGAACGCACAAGACATAGCGCTAAGAGTCAGTAACGCCCAATCTTCAGCGACTCCTCGCGAAGGCTACTTCGCCACCACGGCGGGGGTCGCCGGCGCCGTGGAATTGACCGGCTGGTGTAACGGAAACGGCGTGCACGCCACCGAAGAAGAGGTTTTTGTCGGGCCAGGGATGGGTCCGGGGTGCGCTGGATTCGAGCGTTTGCAAGGCTTCAGCGCTGAAACCTGCCTCGATACTGAGCATGTCGCGTTCCAGGTGAATGCGAGGCGCACCGACGGCTTCCTCCAGGCTCATACCGAAATCCAGAAGATTGACCAGCACCTGGGTAACCGCACTGCGTATGCGGTTCGAACCACCGGAACCCAGAGCATAACGGGTGCCGTCCGCCAATTCAGCCACCGCCGGGGACATCATGGAAGCCAGGCGGGCGCTCTCTTTCCACAGGTTGAAACCGCCGGGGTTGATATCCTCCTCGCCCAGCATGTTATTCATCATGATGCCGGTACCCGGCAACACATAGGAACAGCCTTCACCGTTCGAAGCGGTGAGACTGGCTATATTACCCCGTGCATCCGCTACGCTGATATGCGTTGTGCCCCTGCTGAACAGGGAATTCAGCTTGAGGCTTTCTTGCCAGGCATGGATCGTTTCTGCATCCAGGAATTCGTCCATTTTCCGGCGATCCAGCCCCGCTTCGAGCGAGTAATCATGCCTTGCCAGGCTGGAGGCCCGCATTCCACGCAGCAGGTTAAGCATGTGTCCCTTACTCCCCCATTTGTCCTCTTCCGAGGCCCAGTCAGACATCACGCCCAACGCAAAAGCCACCAGGCAACCGCCCGGTGACGGTGGCGGATTAATTGCGCACCGGGTGCCGCGGTATCGAAAAACCACCGGTTCCCTGCGTTCCACCCGATACGAAGAAAGATCTGCGAGGCTCAGTTGCCCACCCATGTCACCGCAGTCCCTGCTCAGTCGCTGCGCCCACTCGCCCTGGTAGAACAGATCCGGGCCTTCGCTTGCCAGTGCCTCGAATGACTCCGCTGCATCAACATTACGCAACAATTCCCCTTTGCGGATCAGATGGCCGGAATCTCCAGGAGACTCGTACAGGCTAAAAGATGCAGGCGTAGCTTTAGTGATCGGCTGCAGAACCCGGATGATGTAGTGGTGGAACGAATCTACTTCCACGCCCGAACGGGCGAGTTCAATCGCCGGCGCCATGATGTCCTTGATCGGCATACGGCCAAGATCCCGATGGGCCTCGAATAATCCGGCCACCACGCCTGGCACTGCAATCGATCCCATTCCGATATGGAATTCCTGCAACGCCGTTCCGAAATCTGCCATGATGGGGTAAAAATCAAGCTCTTCCTGTGGTCTTCGGCGCCCCGGAGTCTGGCAGAAAAAATCATAGACCACCGGTTTACCCGCTTCAGGAAGGGCCAGCAGAAACCCGCCACCACCAAGGCTCACCAGCAACGGCTCTGCAATTGCAGCCGTGCACAATGCACCCAGCGCAGCGTCAAATGCATTGCCACCCGCTTCCAGTATTTCCACCGCCGTGTGCGAAACTTCCTTGCTCCCGGAAGCCGCCACACCAAGACTCTTGGCCAAAGTTTCCCCCAGATAAAAACTGCAATTGAAGATAGCATAAGCTGCGCCGCCTGCAAGGGGCGCACGGGTAGGAAGGCAGAATTTTATGCGTCTTTTGCGTCCTCTGCGGATTAAACACCAGCGTACAAAAAGTATTTACCCATTGCAGTCTCCGCTTGTCGCGTATATATCTGGAGTTCAAACCTTATCGGATTCAGGCTTTGCGTGTATTAGGTATTGAAACTTCTTGTGATGAGACCGGGGTTGCCGTTTATGACGGTGAGTTGGGTCTGATGGCCCACTCGCTTTATTCGCAGGCGCATATCCATGCTGAGTATGGCGGGGTTGTGCCGGAGATCGCCTCTAGGGACCATGTGCGAAAGTTGCTGCCGCTGCTTGATGAATGCCTGGAAAAAGCTGATTGCACGCGCGGAGAAATCGACGGAGTGGCGTATACGGCCGGGCCCGGCCTGGTCGGTGCTTTACTTGTGGGCGCCTCGGTAGGGCGTTCGCTGGCCACTTCTCTGGGCGTTCCGGCGGTCGCCGTGCATCACATGGAGGGACATTTGCTGGCGCCTCTGCTCGAGGCCGACGCTCCGGATTTTCCATTCGTGGCGCTGCTGGTGTCAGGGGGACATTCGATGCTGGTGGAGGTCAGTGAAATCGGCAAGTACAAGGTGCTTGGCGAAACGCTGGACGATGCTGCCGGCGAGGCTTTCGACAAGACAGCCAAGCTGCTGGGCCTCGGCTATCCCGGTGGGCCGGCACTGGCCAGGGCGGCGGAATCGGGCGACCCGGACCGGTTCTCATTTCCACGCCCGATGACGGATCGTCCTGGCCTGGAATTCAGTTTCAGTGGATTGAAGACCCACACGCGCAACCTGTGGCGCAAGAACTTCAAACAAGCCAATGCACAGGCTGATATTGCGGCTGGTTTCCAGCAGGCTGTCGTGGACACGCTGCTCATCAAGTGCCGGCGGGCGATGAAACAGACCCGTAGTGCTCACCTGGTCATCGCCGGTGGCGTCGGGGCCAATCTGCGATTACGCAAAGCGATGTCGCAGGCAGGCAGGAAATACGGCTGGGGTGTATCCTACCCGCGGATCGAATTTTGCACGGATAATGGTGCCATGATCGCTTTTGCCGGATACCATCGTCTGCGGGCAGGGCAAAGTGAACCGGAATTAATCTGCGCACGCCCGCGCTGGCCCCTGGATGAACTCAGGGACCTGTCCTGAGCAACCTGTCCGACCTGATAATCAATCGAGAGAACCCGCATGGACCGAGTGTTTATTGAAGATCTGAGAGTACAGACCGTCATTGGAATATTTGACTGGGAACGGGAGATCAGGCAGACAGTCAGCATCGACCTGGAAATGCAATTCGATATTCGTAAAGCAGCCGAATCTGATGCCATCGAGGACACGCTGGACTACAAGGCCGTTGCCAAACGTTTGATCCAATTCATTCAGGAAAACGAATTCCAGCTGGTCGAAGCGCTGGCTGAACGCTGCGCTGCGATCGTATTGGAAGAGTTCCCGGTCAACTGGCTGCGGCTCAAGCTGGGCAAGCCCGGCGCCGTTCGTGGATCGAGCGCCGTGGGTGTGATTATCGAACGAGGCACCCATGCCACCTGAGGGCCTGAATCGATGAGCACCGCATACCTCGGTCTGGGCAGCAATGTGAGTGCCCACTCCCATATTGCAGCAGGCATCGCAGCCCTGCTCGAAACGTTCAGAAATGTCCGGCTGTCACCAGCCTACCTGTCCTCTGCGGTGGGCTTCGATGGTGATGACTTCATCAACCTGACCGCCTCGGTAGAAACCAGTCTCCAACCGATCGAGCTGAAACACTTCCTGAACGAACTTGAAGACCAGCACCACCGCCAGCGCGACGCCCCCAAATTCTCCGATCGAACCCTGGATATCGACATCCTTCTTTACGATGATTTGTACCTGATCAGCCCGGTGCTGAAAATTCCACGAACCGACATCATGACTTATGCGCATGTACTGAAGCCACTGGCAGATTTAGCTCCCAACCTGGTGCATCCCGTGTGTCACAAGACCATTGACCAGATCTGGCAAGATTACGCCGGCGATCGCAATGCACTGAAAAGAATAGATTTGTAGGAGGCCGCCATGCGGCCGAAATCAAAAATCCATGTCGTGCACATGGCGGCCTCGTGCAATCAGATATTCAGCAATCGGCCGCCGTCGACGGCAAGTATCTGGCCCGTGACGTAGGGCGCATCCAGCGCAAGATAGGCAACGGCGCCTGCGATATCTCCCGGCTCGCCGAGCCGGCCGAGGGCAGTGCGTCCGAGGATGGATTCTTTATCGTTCTCCACAGGCCCGTTCTGCGGCCATAAAATGGCGCCCGGGGAAACGCCATTAACCCGGATAGCCGGGCCCAGTTCCTTTGCAAGAGCCCTGGTCATCATAGCCAGGCCAGCCTTGGAAATGGAATAAACAGCATGACCACTCATCGGACGCTCGGAATAGACGTCCAGCAGGTTGATGATGGATCCCTGTGCCCCACTTAGCTCATTCAGCAATGCCTGCGCCAGGAAATAGGGGCCTTTGAGGTTGCTGTTCAGCAGATCATCCCACTGCCAATCAAGGGTTGCACCCAATTCAGTAGGGTAAAAACGCGCCGCGTTGTTGACCAGGACATCCAGCCGGTCGAAGCGTGATCGCAGTTCTTCTGCCAGTTGCTCAACACCTGCCTGCCCGGAAAGATCCGCCGGGGCCAGCGATGCGCTGCCGGCGCGAATGGCATTCAGGCGGTCCGCCAATTGCTGTGCAACTTCGCGCTTGGAATTGTAATGCAGAATGACATCGCAACCCCTTTGGTGGAGTTTCTCCGCAATAGCGGCGCCAATTCTGGCTGCTGCGCCGGTAACGAGTGCTTTTTTATTTCCTGACATGATCACATAATAGCCTATGCCCCGCGTCACCTTGCCCGACCCTCCCGATGAACTCAAGCGATTGAGTGCATCGCTCAGTGCGATCATTCGCGAAGAAATCAGGGACCGGGGCCCGATACCCTTTTCCCGTTACATGGAAATGGCGCTCTACCAGCCCGGCCTGGGTTATTACTCGGCGGGCTTACACAAGCTGGGCGCGGCGGGTGATTTCGTCACATCCCCTGAGCTGGGCTCCCTGTTTGCCGGCTGCCTGGCGCGGCAAATCGAGGAGATCTCGCAGTGCCTGGGCGAGTATGACATCCTCGAGATCGGGGCCGGGAGTGGTCATCTGGCGGCAGACATACTGCAACTCCTGGACAAAGGCTTATTGCCCGGTCGTTACATGATTCTGGATCGCAGCGCTGACCTGAGACAGGTCCAGCGCGAGCACCTGTCTTCCGTGGCGCCGGGCTTGCTGGATCGGGTCGAGTGGCTGGACCATCCGCCGGATAGACCGTGGCGGGGCGTGCTGCTGGCCAACGAAGTAATCGATGCCCTGGTGATCGAGCGCTTCCAGGTCGCAAACTCCGGCCTGAAGCAACTGTGTGTCGGCGAACAAGATGGTGGCTTTGCATGGGTCGACCGTCCCGCCCCCGGGGAGATCGTGAATTCGTTTGAGGCGCTTGGGGTGGATTTCCCTGCCAACTATCGATCAGAGCTAAGTCTGCAACTGTTTCCCTGGCTGAAGGCCATGACAGCCAGCATGCAGCAGGGTCTGGCCCTGTTCATCGATTACGGCTACCCGCGCCGCGAGTACTACCTGCAGGAACGTAACGACGGGACACTGATCTGCCACTACCGGCATCGCGCGCATGACGACGTGTTCTTCTGGCCGGGCCTGCAGGACATAACGGCTTTCGTGGACTTCACTCTGCTGGCTGAGGCTGCGGATCAATGCGGCTTGCAGGTGGAGGGTTATACCAGTCAGGCCATGTTTCTGTTTGGTTGCGGGCTGGACCAGGTGCTTGCCGCGCAAACAGCAGTCAGTGCTGACGGGGGCATGGCGCTCAATACCCAGACCCGTCAGCTGACACTCCCCGGGATGATGGGGGAACGGTTTCAGGTGATGGGCCTTGGCCGTGATCTCGGGATTCCGCTGATGGGATTCAGTTTGCTGGACCTGCGCCACAGGCTGTAATCGCTTCAATCCGTGCCTGTCGTAACTTTTCACCGATTTCTCGCCCGTCGAGCCCTTCCGTGTCCAGTCGCCGGGCCCGGATCGCCCGGGCCGCATTAACAGCGGCTGTCAGCCTTTGTGCTTGAGGATAGGGGCGCTCCTCAAGGCCTTTTCTTCCCCGGTAATCCGCCTCGCAAGCCTGGAGGAATGGCTCCAGCTGTTCCGGGCGGCGCAGGAAATCGGCCTCTTCGATCAGGGCCATCAGGCGCGAGGGGCGCATTTCCATCAACTGATGGCACCTGAGGTGCAAGGCACAGACCATGACCGCCAGGTCGCGGTATGCGCCCGGAACACGCAAGCGTTTGCACACCCGTTCGACCAGCGGCACCCCCCTGGGTTCGTGTCCAACATGGGAAGGCCAGGCGCTTTGGTCGGTACGGCCTTTACCCACATCGTGCAACAGGATTGCAAAAACCACACTGGCCGGCCATTGCATGCGCGCGGCGAAATCCATCGCCATCATGACGTGAATTCCAGTATCGATCTCTGGATGATATTGGGCGGGCTGCGGCACGCCAAACAGGGCATCCACCTCAGGCAGCAATACCGCCAGAGCGCCGCATTCGCGCAGAATTCGGATGAAAACGCCCGGTTTCGCGCTGGACATGGCCGCTTCGACCTCACTCCAGACTCTTTCTGGCACCAGGTGGGCCAATTCTCCGGAAGCCGTCATCTCGCGCATCAAGCGCATGGTGGAATCATGCACACTGAACCCCAGCGGAGCAAATCGCGCGGCGAAGCGGGCTACC
Organism: Lysobacterales bacterium; assembly: GCA_030637665.1. Lineage (GTDB taxonomy): Bacteria > Pseudomonadota > Gammaproteobacteria > Xanthomonadales > SZUA-36 > JAJRRA01. The sequence continues at coordinate 10,709 of DAOWGA010000144.1, forward strand.
CTCAGTACGCGCAGGGGATCCTCAGAAAACGCCGGTGAAACATGACGCAACAACCTGGCCTCCAGATCAGACTTCCCGCCGTAGGGGTCAACCAACCGGCCATCGGCGTCGCGCGCCATCGCATTGATCGTGAGGTCCCGGCGGGCCAGATCCTCTTCCAGGTTTACGCCGGGATGGAAGTCAACCGAGAAGCCGTGGTAGCCGTGGCCCTGCTTGCGTTCGGTCCGCGCCAGGGCATATTCCTCGCCGGTGGAGGGATGCAGAAAAACGGGGAAAGAAGCACCGACCTGTTTGTAGCCTTTTTCAAGCAGGGCTTCGGGCGTGCTGCCCACGACCACCCAGTCCCGCTCCCTGGGGGGAATGCCCAGCAGATCATCACGGATGGCGCCACCAACGAGGTAAGTCTTTTCTTCCGGTTGCTGGCTTGTGGCTGCGGACATGGATCAGCGACCTGCCACCTGCTTCCTGCAACGATCCAGGTGCTTCTGGTGAACAGATTCGCCGAGATATTCGCCCACCACACTTTCAATACTGCGGGGGTGGATGCCGAAACGCCATAAGGAATTTTTAACGCTGGTGTTGTCAATCTGCAGAGACCTGTAGTTATCACTGGAAAACGGCTTGCCGGGCACAAAGTCCATGAGCCAGCCCTGCAGGCGCGAGAACGCACCGGATAAGCCGATCACCCGGCGCTTCAGGCCAGCCATGACCGCCGTCCACTCCACCAGTTCTTTCAGACTGTACTCTTCGGGCCCCACCATGATCAGCGTTTTTCCTATGGACTCCGGATCATTCAGCGCAGCTGTCATCGCCGCAGTCACATCCCCCACCCACACCGGCTGCATTTTTGCATTCGGGCAGGCCAGGGGGAAAACGGGGGTCACTTTGAGCAAAGCTGCAAACCGGTTGAAGAAATCATCACCATCGCCAAAAATCACAGATGGCTGGACGATCGTGCTCTCGAGGTCACCTGCATTTCGTATCAGTTCCTCTGCCTGACCCTTGCTGAGCAGATAGTGGCTGTTCCCCTTGCCCGCATTCAACGCACTGACGTGCAGCAGACGATGTACGCCCGTTTGCCGGCAGGCCGCAATGAGCTTCTCCACCAGTTCCACGTGTACCTTGCGGAAACCGGCGCCATTCCGGCCGGATTCATTGAGTATCCCAACCATGTTGATCACGGCTTCCGCCCCTGCCAGCTGCGCCTTCAGAACTTCGACATCGTGAATATCCACCTGCCTGAGCTCGACGCCCGGGATCAGGGCCAGTTCCCTGCACCCGAGCCGGTAACGGCACAGGACGATGCAACGATGGCCTGCCGCCGACAATGCAGGCAGCAAATGGTGTCCAACAAAACCGGTGGCGCCCAGCAGCACAATACGCATGACCAACTCCTGTTAACCCGAAGCCCGGCAGACCACCTCTGTGGTTTCCAGACTGTGCGTGGTACCACCCATACTACCGGAATCAATAGCAGGCATCCTCGATGAGATTCGCGTCACCGGCTGCTGCAGGCGCCAGTCATAGATGGTGGTAAAGGCGAGAACGCGCGGAATGTAATCGCGTGTTTCGAAATAGGGTAACGTTTCGACCCAGATGGCCGGATCCGCCACCAGCGGTGGTTCCAGCCAGCGATCGACCGCCCGTGGCCCTGCATTGTAGGCTCCGGCAGCCAGCACCGGGTTTTCCCCATAGCGGTCGAGCAGGTCCCGCAGATATGCGGTGCCGAAGCGGATATTATCTTCCGCCTGCATCAACTGCTCGCGCCCGCTGTACCCGATGTTATGGCGCTTCGCCAACTGCCGGGCGGTATCCGGTGTCAACTGCATCAGGCCGCGCGCACCGGCGGATGACAGAGCATCTTCCGCCATGGCGCTCTCAGAACGCATCAGGCCCAAAACCCAGGATGGATCCAGGTTCCTGTTGCGTGCATAACTATCGACCACAGCGCCATATCCCATCGGGAAGCGCCAATCGTACCAGCGAATATCCCCGCTGTTGCCAAGGGCGAATATGGCCATATCCGGCCAGTTCTCTTGCGTTGCAATGGCAGCAGCGAGACGCAGTCCTTCCCGGTCAAGTGTCCGGGCAGCCATTTTCCATTCACTCCGTGCCCAGTTCCTGATTCCGGCGCTACGGAGTTCCAGGGCGCGCTGGAAGCCCGGCTGCCGGCGCAGGGTATCCACTTCAGCCTGCTCGAACAGTGGTTCCTGCGGACAAATCGTGTAGGGCTGATCCAGCAAGTCAGCCGACAGGAACCCATAGTAGCTGGCTTCCAGCGCCAGTTCGCTGAGCAATTCGTGGCCGTAGTCCGGGTCGCCCGACGCCAGGCGTGCCCGTGCATCCCAGTACCTCCAGCGGGCGTCATCTTTCAGATCCGGCGGCATGCTCGCCACGGTCAGGATTACATCAGCCCAGTTCTCCAGTGAGAGGTCAAAACGTACCCACCATTCAAGCAATTTACCGTCACGATATTCTTCCGGAACCGCGCGCATACGCCCGGAAGTGCCGGCTGCTCCTTCGACCGCCGACCACAGTGCAATTTCCCGCAAAATACCGCCGCGTACGTCATTTGACCAGCTGAAGTGACCATCCAGTGATTCGAAAACCTGCCACGCGCGATCCGGATCACTTCGTGCCAGTCGGCGCAGGCCATAACTGGTGATCACACGGCTGCGTTCCTGGTCGTGCCAATTGCTGGCTTGGTCCAGCCTGCGGTAGCCGGTGCGGTCCTGCTCCTGCCAGCGTTCCACCCACACTCGATCGACTTCAGCGACGTAGCGGGCAAGGTACAAGGTCAATCGGGGTTCGCGGGCCTCCATGGCCAGGCGGATTCGCTCCCAGGCCAGCCCGTTTGTTATTCCATGCTGTTTTCTGAGCCAGCTGAACACCGGGTCGCAGGGGTCCGGCTGGGATTTCCCGACCGCCCACAGTCCCTGGGCAACCGGCAGCAAACCGTCGGTCTGCCCGCGTTCAATTCGGGCATGCGCCAGGTAACATTGGATTTCAGTGTCGCTGGATCCCTTCGCGTAACTGAGCACTGAATCCCAACGTGCGTTTTCACCCAGCGTTCTCAGCCAGGCCTTGCGCAGGCCGGCAGTGAAAGCCCAGTCCTCATGTGAATCGAGAAAAGTGGACATTTCCGCGGTGGAGACAGTGGCCCTGCGAAAACGCATGTCCTCGTACTGGAGGTAGGGATACAGGACATAATCCGTGAGGCCCGGCATTGACTTCCGAAAAATATCCCGCTGACCGCGGGTCGCAGCATGCCAGGCACGGCTAAATTGTTCCCGTTGTAGTGCGCTGGGGTCTTGTTGGATTGCATCATCAGCGACAAGAAGATGAAAGGGAATCAGCACCACCAGCACCAGAACAAGGCCGAGTTGCTTTACAAATCTGCCTGCGATCTGGGTTATCCTGCCAGCGTGGGATTTGTTCGAGTTCACAGTGGCCAGCATATGAAAATGCAGGCAGGCGAGCAAGGAGATTTGCGCCAAATGGAAACATCAGGCTAAAAACCATGTGGATTGAATTCGCGATGATTGGACTGCTGGCCGGCTACCTGGCGGGATTCCTGGGGATTGGCGGTGGCTTTGTCGTTGTGCCGGCGCTGACATTCCTGCTGCTCAAGGACGCAAGCACGGCGCCATGGGCTATCCACATGGCGGTCGCTACTTCCCTGGCCACCATGCTGGTGACATCTCTAAGCTCACTTCTCGCGCACCACCGCAAGGGCGCCATCCGTTGGCCGTTGGTCCGATCCATGGCTGCGGGTTTGATGGCAGGGGCCATATCAGGCGCTGTAATTGCTGATTTCCTGCAGGGTGAAGCCCTGATCCGCGTGTTTGGCCTGTGCGCTAACCTGGCCGGACTGCAGTTGCTGCTCGCTCGTCAACCCGGCAGCGAGAGGTCCTTACCCGGCAAGGCGGGCCTATTGGGCGTGGGGGGCGCCATCGGATCCATCTCCAGCCTGATCGGCATCGGAGGGGGAGCCATAACGGTTCCGTGGCTGCTCTGGCATGGTGTGAGAGCACAAAACGCCGTGGCTACATCAGCCGCCTGCGGCTATCCGATCGCGATTGCAGGCACATTGTCATTCATCATGCTCGGCCGGGGAGGCGGTCTGCCGGAGGGCGCGCTTGGATATGTGCACCTGCCCGCCTTCCTGGGTATCGCCGCCACCAGCGCATTGGCTGCTCCACTGGGCGTAGCTACCGTTCACCGCCTTCCGCCCAAAGCGGTGAAACGCGTATTCGGTGTGTTCCTGCTGTTTGTGGGAACCCGGATGATGATCGGCTTCTAACCTGCATATTGCTCATCTTTGGATTGCTTGTATTAACTGCTCACTTCTACGCTGATCACCTGGCGCGTCGCTGGCAACAGGCGGATTTCCGGTGGCAGTTTGATTTCAAGCGTCACAGGGCAATGATCTGAGTAGCTTATCTCGAGCACATCGGCTTCCCCGCCCCCAAGGTGGCGGCTGACAAGGATGTGATCGATGGCGCGTTGCGGCTGCCAGGAAGGAAAACTGGCCAGACCTCTGGTTGGGGCAATCAGATTAAGCGCATCACGAAATTCAACAATCGGTGGATTGTCTACCTGTGTATTCAGATCACCCATGACAATCAGATTCGCACAGTCTTGCAGTCGCTCCGCCAGGAATTTTAGTTGTTGCCCACGGGCGCGTTTGCCCAGCGCGAGGTGCACGATTGCCACATCAAGGCGGTTCTCACCCCTTCCGTAGCGGACAAGTAGTGTACCTCGACCGGGTATGATGCCGGGCAGTCGGTATTCCTCCACCGAATCCGGCTCAAACTTGCTGAGAAAGCCATTGCCGGCATAGGCGACAGTCCCGACTTTTCGATTCGACTGGTGGCACCAGAACGGCATGCCTGCATGGTTGGCCAGGTAACGGGACTGGTTGATAAAGCCCGATCTCAGGCTGCCAGAGTCTACTTCTTGCAGGGCCACCATGTCATAGGGCGCCACCAGTTCAGCGATGGCGTCGAGATTTTCAACGCGCTGTGAGTGCGGCAGCACCTGCCGCCAGCTGTGGGTAACGTAGTGGTGGTAACGGGCTGTTGAAGTGCCTGCCTGGATATTGAAACTCAGCAGCCGGATTGTCTGCCTGTCCTTTCGGGTTTTTTCAGAATGTCGCACCATGCCATTCTAACCCGCATTCACGCCCGTATCCCGGGCGACCGGATCATCGTTGTATCCCGAAATCAGCGGCCTTCTGTTTCCTCAGGCGTCTCAAGCTGAGCTTCAGCAGAAAGTTCTGCCTCAAGTTCTTCAGTTTCAGATTCGAGGGCAGCGGATTCCAGACGCTCGATGGTCTCCCGTTCAATCAGGTAGTCCACCACATCGAGCATCACGTCATAGCTGGGAACAGCTGCGTTTCCTGTGATGCGGTATTTAGCGTTCACCACCAGTGCAGGCGTTCCACGGATACCAAATGTCTGTGCCAGACGCTGATCTTTACGCATCTTGGCATCCACGGCAAAAGACTTCGAAGTACCCTGGAATGCTTCGGCGGTGACGCCAAAACGGGAGTAAAACTCGGAAAGTTCCTCCATGGTGCGCATCACGGATTTTTCCTTCCAGATCTTGTCCATCATCGCTGCATGCGCCTCGTCGCCCAGGCCCATCATATTTGCGGTCACGTACCCGCGCGCGTACAGCTCCCACGCGGCACGCCCGAATACGACCGGGATTCTTCTGAATTTGACGCTATCGGCTTTGCGCTGAGCCCAGCTGTTGATGTATGGCTCAAAAGTATTGCAATGCGTACACAGGTAGCTGAACAGCTCCACCAGCTCCATCGGCTGATCGTTCCTGGCGGGCGCCCCTTCTATTTCAAAGTAGTGCAGGCCTTCCTGGTACGGCACGATCGAATCCGACTGGGCCTGCACCGTGCCGCTCAACAGCACAAAGACAGATATCAGAGACAATAATAAGTGAAATACAGTTTTCTTCATGCTCAACTCCCGCGAATCCGGCCTCCCCATGGGACCTCTTTACTGACCGCTATCCGCGTCATCAGTTCATTCAGTTTTCAGGTAAAGCCCCTGGATGTAGCTCGCAACGGCCTCGATCTCAGCATCAGTGAGCTGTGCAGATGCACCATTCATGATACTGCTTGGCGAGTCGTCCTCCCCCCAGTTCTCACCAGCGCGGAAACCTTTCAGCATTTTGCTCGTGTACACCGAGTGCTGTCCTGCCAGGGCAGGAAATACGGACAGGGGGTTGCCCTCTCCCGCTGGACCATGGCAGCTCATACAAGCCGGCACGCCAGAATCGGCATTACCTGCTTTGTAGATTCTCTGTCCCATGGCGGCAACAGATTCATCAGCCACGCCGCCGTTGTTGGTCTGTGAGGAGAAATAAGCAGCGAGATCCCGAAAGTCCTGATCACTCATGCCGGCAACGATACCCATCATCTCGGGTACCGGACGGTCGCCGGATTTAATCAGGGCGGTCTGCCGTTCTATATAGCTGGCATGCTGCCCGGCCAGTTTCGGCCAGTTTGGAACAGCGCTGTTACCGTCAGCGCCATGACAGGCGGCGCATATGGCTGATTTTGCCAGTCCTGCGGATGCGTCACCCTGTGCGGCTGCCTGCAGACTGATAACCGCCAATAAGCCGGCGGCGGCCCGAATGAAAAACTTCATTTCGCGTTCTCCTGGAATCTTTGCGTACAATGCCTGGTCTGAAATTTCACTAGAATGAACACTCAAGGACCGGAACGGCTCGACATTATCGCGGTTTCGACGGCCACGTTCCAGCTTATCCAGGCAAACAAATGACATCGGAGCAAATAAAACACAACCCCTATCGCCAGGCACACTACGTAATCAGTGCCCATAACCTGAAGCAACTGCCGGAGGATACGGGCCTGGAAGTTGCTTTTGCAGGCCGGTCAAATGCTGGAAAATCCAGTGCCATCAATACTTTGACAGATCAGAAATCTTTGGCCCGTACGAGTAAAACCCCGGGGCGCACCCAGCAGATCGTGATCTTTGACGTTGATGAGCAGCGCCGTATTGCCGATTTGCCGGGTTATGGCTACGCCAAGGTTCCCGAGCGGCTCAGGGCACATTGGCGGCATGTGATGCAAATTTACTTTAACCGGCGCACTTCCCTGCGCGGTGTAGTCCTGGTGATGGACATCCGGCATCCCCTACGCCCCTTCGATGAACAAATGCTGAGCTGGTGTGAAGGCTCGGGTGTAAACTGCCACGTGCTGCTGACCAAGGCGGACAAGCTGAAAAGAGGGCCGGCTCAGGCCACTTTGCTGAAAGTGCGAAAGTCACTTCCTTTCGGCGCCACCGCCCAGGTTTTTTCCGCCAAGAGCCGCGAGGGGCTGGGGGAGCTGATCAGGCAACTGAACGGCTGGTATGCCATCGAGGTTCCCGCCATCAATGAACGACCTGAATCAAGCAATGGCTAGAAATCAGGCTGACCCGGACCGGATCACGCGATAAAATCAGGCAACAACGAACAGGAACCTAAAAATGACTTTTCCCGCCACCCGTATGCGGCGCATGCGCGCCAACGAATTTTCCCGTCGCCTGATGCGTGAGAATATACTCACCGTGGACGATCTGATCTGGCCTGTTTTCGTGTTGGAAGGTGACGACGCGGTTGAACCCGTTGGCTCCATGCCCGGCGTGGAACGGATGACGATCGACCGTTTGCTGCCCGCTGCTGAGCGATGCATGGAACTGGGTATTCCCGCGATTACCCTGTTTCCCGTGGTTTCCGCTGATTGTAAGTCCGATGATGCCCGTGAGGCGTGGAACCCCGAGGGGCTGGCGCAACGGGCCGTGACAGCCCTGAAAGAACGTTTTCCCGAATTTGGCGTGATCACCGACGTGGCGCTGGATCCCTTCACCACCCATGGCCAGGACGGGCTTATCGATGAAACCGGCTATGTGATGAATGACGCCACCATTGATGTGCTGGTTAAGCAGGCACTGTCACACGCGGAGGCAGGCGCAGACGTTGTGGCCCCCTCCGACATGATGGACGGGCGCATTGGCGCCATCCGTCAGGTGCTGGAAACGGAAGGTTTCCCCAATAAGCAGATTCTGGCCTATTCAGCCAAGTATGCGTCCGGGTTCTACGGCCCGTTTCGCGACGCAGTCGGCTCGGCCGCGAACCTGGCCGGCGGGAACAAGTATTCCTACCAGATGGATCCGGCCAACAGCAACGAAGCCTTGCGCGAAGTCGAGCTTGACCTGGAGGAAGGCGCAGACATGGTCATGATCAAACCGGCCATGCCTTACCTGGACGTCATCCGCCGGGTCAAAGAAACTTTCGAAACCCCGACCTTTGCCTACCAGGTATCTGGTGAATACGCGATGCTGAAGGCGGCGGCACTGAATGGCTGGCTGGATGAGGAAGCGGTTGTGATGGAGGCCCTGACCAGCATCAAGCGCGCAGGTGCGGACGGTATCCTGACTTATTACGCGCCACAAGCCGCCCAGTGGATCAAAGACCAGCAGTGATCCGGCTCGCTGTTTTCGGCTCGCCCATCCGCCAATCCAGCTCACCTGCCATTCACGGCATGTTCGCAGAGCAATGCGGGCTTGACGTCGATTACCAGGCGATAGAAGCGACCGCAGAAAGTTTTGCCGGGCTATTGCAGGCACTGGCCGCGCAAGGCGGCCGGGGTTGTAATGTCACGGTTCCTCTCAAAAAACAGGCCTGGCAGCTGGCTCAGCGCGCCAGCCTCAGTGCACAACGTGCACAGGCAGCGAACACTCTGGTGTTTGAAAGCGACAATGACTGGTATGCCGACAACACCGACGGACGGGGCCTGGTGCAGGACCTGTCGGGAAATCTGGGCCAGCCGATCCGGGCTTCGCGAATTTGCATCATTGGCGCCGGCGGCGCTGCCGCCGGTATTCTTGGCGACCTGCTTGCGCAGGAACCCAAATGCATCACGATAGCCAACCGGACTCTGGAGCGCGCCCGGGAGTTACAGCAGACATTCAGTACCAGCCTGGATGCCCCGGCGGCTGAAACCTCAGAGCCCGGCCCGACTCCAGTCCCTGTAGTCTCAGCCATCTCCCTTGATGACCTTGGTATTGCGACCCCTTTCGACCTCGTCATCAACGCCACCTCCCTCGGCCATGAAACCCGGCACCCCGGTTTGCCGGAAACCATTTTTCTTCCCGGCAGCCTGTGCTATGACCTCAATTACGGCGCTGCGGCCGAACCACTACGGGCTTTTTGCGGCGAAATGGGCATCAGCTATGAAGATGGGCTCGGAATGCTGGTGGAACAGGCAGCCCTGTCCTTTGAATTGTGGACCGGGCGAAGCCCTGAAACCGCGCCGGTATTGAGAGTTTTGCGACAATTGTAGGAGGCCGCCATGCGGCCGAAAGGTCTATCGGCCGCATGGCGGCCTCCTACACACCCCTGGGGAAGTCTTCGGTAATTTCTCCTGATTCGTCGAGTTCAGGAAATTCAAGCCCCCTTTCCCGGCAGAATTCCGCCACCTGCGGATGCAGCCACTCGAAGCGCTGATTTGCGTAAACCACTTCATCGAGCCTGCGCTGCCCGTACATCCCGGCTGCCTGGCGCTGGCGCAAGGCCTCATACAACACAATCGCGCATGCAACGGAGACATTAAGTGACTGGGTCACACCCATCATTGGAATCATGACTTGCTGATCAGCCATGGCCAGCGCCTCTTCGCTCACGCCGAACAACTCGGTACCGACCAGCAGGGCGGTCGGGCGGGTGTAATCAAGCTCCCGGTAATCTGTTGCAGCATCTGACAGGTGAGCTGCAATGAGTTGAAAACCCCGCTCCTGCAAATATCTGCAACCGCTGTGCACGCTTTCATGAGGGTGGACGTGAACCCATTTCTCCGCACCCTGTGATGTGTCCCAGTGGATGGCGAGCCCTTCCTCACCCGGCACGGCATGCAGTTCATTAATGCCTACTGCGTCACAGGTCCTGACAATGGCGGAAAAATTACGCGGCTTGTGCAGGCTCTCGGCAAACACGGTCAGGTCCCGCTGCCTCTGCGCCAAAACCCAGTCAAGCCTTTCCTTTCGATCGGTCGTGGCCATTTACTCAGACCTGAAGCACTGAGGCGGATCAGCCTGTGAACTTGCGATAAATGGCCCGACTGGCAAGCCGCAGCTTGGTGGCCATATCGAATGTCCCGAAATTTGTTTTTACCGCACCGCTGGTGAATTGGGTCTTTTTCGAATAATCGATATTGACCCGGACGAACACGGTTTTCTTTTTAGCGACCAGCGACAGGCTCTCATTGATGGCCCGTTCGATGTCCTCATCCGAGCCCATGTCGACAAAATGGGCGCCGGTCGCCTGTGCAAATGCGGCGATGTCAAGCGGTGGCAGGATCGTACAGGTTTTGCGGTTCATTGTTACTTCCTGCGCCTGTGCGATCTGGCTGAGTTCTCCGTCGGCAAAAACAAAATAGACAACACCCAGTTTGTTGGCGACGGCCGTCAAGGCCTCGAAACCCGTCATAACGAGTCCGCCGTCACCGACGATGCCGCAGATAAGCCGGTCTGGATTGGCCAGGCTCGCCCCTGCAGCCGCCGGTATGCAGTAGCCCATGCAGTTAA
>DAOWGA010000101.1 GCA_030637665.1 Lysobacterales bacterium
TTCTCGCCGAGGAACTGGATAAACAGCTGGCTCAATTTCACGGAGCGCAGGCGGGGCTGCTTTTCTGCAGTGGCTATGCCGCGAATTCAGGCCTTTTTGCTTCGGTGGCTGGCCTCGGTGACACCCTGGTGATGGACGAATTGGTGCATGCGTCCAGTGTAGACGGCGCACGCCTCAGCAAGGCTGACAGATTGCTTTTCCGTCACAACGATCTCGATGACCTGGCTGCAAAGCTGAAGCAGGCCAAGGTATCGGCACCGGGCGGTTCTGTCTTTGTCGGGATCGAATCTATCTATTCAATGGACGGAGATGCCGCACCCATTGCGGAAATCGTCAAGCTGACGGAAGAACACGGCGCCAGCCTGATCATCGACGAGGCCCACAGCAACGGTATCACCGGGCCACATGGAGCCGGTTCCGTGTGCAGCCGGCAACTCGAAGAACGGGTCTTCGCACGGGTTCACACATTCGGCAAGGGCTTGGGGCTTCATGGCGCTGTCGTTCTTGGCTCAGAAACATTACGGGACTATCTGGTCAATTTCTGCCGCCCATTCATATTTTCCACCGCGCTGCCGGAAGACAGCCTGTTAAAAATCCGGGCAGCTTACCGATTGCTGCCGGAACTGGATGATACCCGACGGCACTTGTTCGACCTGGTGGGCCATTTCCGCAGCTTGAGCAGAACCTCTGTGCATCAATGGCTCGACAGCGAGTCCTGGATCCAGTCGCTGCTCGTTCCCGGCAGTGGAAACGCAGTCACCCTGGCCGGGCAATTGCAGGAACTCGGATACCAGGTCAAGGGCATCAGAGCCCCCAGCGTGCCTGCCGGGAAGGAACGCATCCGCATTTGCCTGCACGCCTTCAACAGCAAGCAGGAAATCAACGGCCTTTTTGAAGCACTGGAGGAGTTGGCATGCACGGCTGCGTCGTTGCAGGCATAGGCACCGGAGTCGGCAAAACGGTGGTCGCCGCCATCGTGGCGGAAAAATGGCGGGCTGATTACTGGAAGCCGGTCCAGGCCGGGGAACTTCATGCCAGCGATACCATGAAAGCCCGCCAACTGGCGCCTGAAGCTGTCCAGTTCCACGCGGAAGCCTACCGCCTGAACTCTGCCATCTCACCTCACGCTGCTGCTGAGTTGGACGGTGTGCAAATTGAGCGCACAAAGCTGGCGTTGCCGGTAACGGAAAACCGTCTCGTGGTCGAACTTGCCGGTGGCTTGTTTGTTCCGCTGGCGCCCGGTCTTCGCAATATTGACCTGTTGTCTGAGTGGAAGCTGCCGGTGCTGCTGGTGGCAAACTACTACCTGGGAAGCATCAATCACACCCTGCTATCCATTGAAGCCCTGCAAACGCGGGATATCCCGCTACTGGGCCTGGTGTTTAACGGTAACCCGCTTAAAAGCTCCCGCCAGGCCATTCTCGAAGAAAGCGGACTGCCCTGTTTACTCGATATGGCCCGGGCAGACCGGATCGATGCGTCGTGGGTGGCCAAACAAGCGGAGTCGCTGCAGCTTTGAATGCTTCAGGCGCAAACAGCCGATGAACGAACAGGACCTCAGCTTCGACCGAAAGCACCTGTGGCACCCCTATACTTCGATGGCCGCTCCGATTCCGGCCTGGCCGGTTGCCAGGGCGGACGGCGTACGAATCCAGCTGGCAGACGGGCGCTGGCTGATCGATGGCATGTCTTCCTGGTGGACCGCCATCCATGGCTATAACCACCCGGTTCTCAACCAGGCAGCCACTGACCAGATCAAAAAAATGTCCCACGTGATGTTCGGCGGCATCACCCATGAACCAGCGATCGAACTCGGCCGGCGCCTGGTTGATCTCACTCCGCCCGGGCTGGACAGGGTATTCTTTTGCGACTCGGGTTCGGTATCCGTTGAAGTTGCCATCAAGATGGCTGTCCAGTATTGGTACGCTCGCGGCTTGAAACGAAAGCACCGGTTACTGACGGTGCGATCCGGTTATCACGGTGATACATTCAACGCCATGTCTGTTTGTGATCCGGTCACCGGGATGCACGAAATCTTCAGCGAAATTCTGCCGGAACAGCTATTCGCTCCGGCCCCGGAAATTGCTTTTCACGCGCACTGGGATGGCGCCGGCATAGCGCCAATGGAAGCGCTGGCGAAGCAGCACAAAGATGAAATTGCGGCCATCATCCTGGAACCCATCGTGCAGGGCGCCGGCGGCATGCGTTTTTATCATCCGCAATACTTGCGTGAAATACGGCAAATTTGTGACCGCTACGACATTCTGCTAATCCACGACGAAATCGCCACGGGTTTCGGCCGTAGCGGGAAAATGTTTGCATGCGAGCATGCTGAAATTTCGCCGGACATCATGTGTGTCGGCAAAGCACTGACCGGGGGCTTTATGAGCCTGGCCGCCACGATTGCCAGTACCTATGTCGCAGAAGTGATTTCATCAGCCCGGGACACGGGCGGTATTTTCATGCACGGTCCAACTTTCATGGCCAACCCCCTGGCCTGTGCGGTTGCCGTTGCCAGTATTGACCTGTTAACCAATTCACCCTGGCAGCAGCGCGTTGATGACATGGAGTCCGGCTTGAAACAGGGACTGGAACCATGCCGCGAACTGAATACGGTCAAAGATGTCCGTGTCCTGGGTGCAATCGGGGTGGTGGAAATGAAAGAGCCCGTAGACGTTGCCGGCCTGCAAAAGGCTTTCGTTGAACAGGGAGTCTGGATCCGCCCATTCGGCAAACTGATTTACCTAATGCCGCCATATATCACGAGCAAAGCCGACCTGGCCCACCTCACTGATGCCATGGTCAGCATCGTAAGGCGACAGCAGTGACCGAATCACCGTGAAGCGGGGTGATAGCCTGGTGCTGGCCAATCAAAAGCCAAGCCAATGAACCATACCAACGGATATGGCCGGTACAAAAGTAATCACCAGTACCGCGATCAGATTGATCAGGAAAAACGGCAATGAAGCCCGGAAAACACTCATCAGGGGCTTTTCAAACCGAAAAGAGGCCAGGTACAGATTCATGCCTACCGGCGGGGTCAGGTAACCCAGTTCCATATTGGCCAGAAAAATAATGCCCAGGTGAAGCGGGTCAATTCCAAATACAGCGGCAACGGGCAACATCAGCGGAACAATGACCACGATGGCGGAAATAATGTCCAGCAAGCAGCCGGCCAGTAATAAAGCAACATTCAAGGCAAGCAGAAATACCCAGGGCGAGCTGGTAACAGACTGAATATAATCCGCGGCCATTGATGGCACATCTGCAAAAATAAGGTAGGAGGTCAGGCCCATGGCGGAGGCAAGAATGATCTTGATGCCGCCCACCATGATGGCGCATTCCTTGAGAATGTCCCCAAGATCCGCGCCGAACTTAATATCACGATGAACGAATAACTCTATCACCAGGGTGTATGCGGCCGCAGCGGCAGCAACTTCGACCAGCGTCGCTATGCCGGAAAAAATCCCATACAGTACGCCTGCCGGGAGCATCACTTCCCATTTTGATTCGGACAAGGTTCGCAGCGCCGTGGAAATATCAAATTTTCGGCGTTTGAGCTGCACCGACCGGGCCTTATAAATGGCATACCCGCAAATCATGGTGACCAGCAACAAGCCCGGTACCAGGCCGGCAATGAACAATTGATTTATCGGTGTGTGGGATGCCACTCCGTAAAGAATGATTAACAGGCTGGGTGGCAGCAATATACCCAGGCTTCCGGATGCGGTGAGCACTCCCAAGGAAAATTTCTCCTTGTATCCCTGCTTTATCAATACCGGCAGCATGAGTCCGCCCAGGGCGAGGATCGTGACCCCCGACCCACCGGTGAACGTCGTGAAAAAGGCGCAAACGCAAATGGCCGCAACGGCAGTACCACCCGGCATCCAGCCAAACCAGGCCTCGAACAAGCGCACCAGGCGTGAGGATGATTTACCGGCTGCCAGCACGGTTCCGGCCAGGGTAAACAGGGGGATGGTCGGCAAAATGGGGTTGGATGCAATCCGGTATGCCTCAACCGAGATGGATGCCAGCGGAACATCATCGACAGCAAATAACAAAGCCGCCAGGCTACCGAGCACAATGTAGATAGGTGCCCCGGCAAGGGTTGCAGCAAGAATCACGATCAGCCCAAGGGGCAGGACATAGCTGCTTCCAATATCGATGAAAGTCGCCATGCCCAGCAATACAAGCGCCAGTGCAATCAGCTTTATTCCCCTGATCAATTGCATCAACTGCCGGGAATAACGATAAGCAAGCAGAATAAAACTGAAAGGCATAACCGTCTGTGCCAGCCACAGTGGAATGACTCCGCCCAGAAGGACTTCTGAGCTGCTTTCGGCGATTGCCATGTCGAGCGCCGCTTTTGCCAGTACCAGGCAAGTGATCAAGGCCAGAGTATTGGCAATGATACCGGCCAGTGTCTTGCCACGGCCGCTCAGGAGGGATGAAATCCCCAGGGATATATGCCGGCTCTTTTTTGCTGCGACTACTGCGCCAAGGTAGCCGAACCAGAGGGTGGCGTGCCTGACATAGTTGATTGATCCGGGAATGCCCTGACCGAAAATCGGACGGCCCAACATTTCCAGCAAGGGAAACAACACGATGACCAGGAGCATTGTTGCGGCTGCAATAACGATAAAACCGTATTTGTGCTGCCGGTAAAGATGCAGGGAAGAATCAATCACTGAAGTGTTCATGCTATTTGGATGCCTGGATTTGGAGGGCGCGAAATTCATTGCGTAATCTGATGGTTTCGTCAAAGTACTTTGCGGGAATTACCGTGCCGCGAATCTGTGGATAGCCTGTTTTAACTGCCTCCAGCCAAAGGTCCATTGCAACGCGGTCTACGGGCACAATTTTGAGGCCTCTCTTGACCATTGCGTCCTTGGCTTGCTGCTCCAGATCCCGCACGTCCCGCTGAAGGTTCACAGCCTCCTCATCCATGATTTGAAGCATTTCCTGCCTGAACCGGGTGGGGATTTTGTGCCACGCTTTTTCCGTGATGATGGTCGCACCGGTTAACGGGGCCCACTTCAGATCCGTCATATAAGGTGTAAAAGGAAACCACTGATTGGCCAGGGCCATGAGCGGCGGCGCCTGATAGGCAGTGATCATGCCGGTTTGCAGCGCCGGTAAGATGTCAATGGAAGACAGTGAAACGGTATTGAACCCCAGGTCCTGCCATAGCTTTTCACTTCTGGCAGAGTCGCCATTTGACCAGACAAAAAGCTTCTGCTTCCTCAGGTCATCCGGAGTAACAACCGGTTCCTTGGTAAAAAAGTGAACCCAGCCCACTTCGGCCCAGGTCAGCACCTTGAAATGCTTGGCGGACAGAAGTAACTCCAGCTGTTTTGCGACCCCGTTTCTGACGTATTCCATTTCCTCGTTTGAAATAAATGCAAGGGGAATGTGCATGGCCTGGGTTGCCCTGTCTATGGAACTCAGGCCTGCGGTTGAAATAGCCGCTGCGTCCAGTTGACCCACTCGCACGCGGCGCAGAATGTCATCTTCATCACCCAGTGTGCCGGCATAAATTCTTAACTTGACCTGGCCGTCTGTGGCGTACTGCCAGCGTTGGTCAATCTTCTTCAGATGCGTATGCCAGATTGAGTCCTTGGGCGCGACAGTAGCCAGCTTGATGACCACGTCGGCATTCGAAACCGTTGAAACCAGTGCAATAAGGGAGATGATTACAATTTTTATGACATGATTTAACATGGGATTAGTCCTCCAGAAAAAGACTATCGCTGCGGGCCAGCAGCAGGCGCGCGCGTTTTTGCGCGACGAGGTTGGCAAGGCGGGTTTGCCGATGGGTATCCACGTTGAATTCCAGGGCCTGTTCCAACAGCCGCTCAAATTCAATCCGGTTCTGCTCGCCGACCGAAACCGATTCTGCAAGTGATACCAGAGAGCCGACCCTGATAGTTCCGGACAACTCAACTGCCCTTGCGAAATGTTCACGGGCCAGCGAAGCACCTCCGCCCTGGAGTTGCGAACGCCCGCCCTGGTAGGAAATCATGAATTCGTGCAGTGCGCCGTGGTCGTAACTTTCATCCAACTCAAGACACCTGCGCATAATGGGATCGATGAGATTAAGATCAGCGAGCAAATCCATATCGGACTTGTCGGATGCGATTGCTGCTGCCCAGGACAGGGAAAACCAGTAAAGCTCAGGAATGTTCTTTTCGGAGAATGCCGAGAGAGTTGTCTCGGGATCTTGCCGCAGTCCGACTATGAAGTTCTTGCGTGTCTGTTCCACCGCTCGCAGAGCATAATTCCGGCCACGCAAATAAAGTTTTTTTGCCCGCTGTTTCAGTTCGGCGGCGCGCTCGGAATTCGAAGGCTCAAGTTCAAGAGCTTCAAGATCGACATAGACATAACTGTATTGGGTGAATCCGCTTGCTGCCGTCAGCAGCAATCCCTTGTGCTCCGGCACTTCGGCCAACAGACCCTCAA
>DAOWGA010000090.1 GCA_030637665.1 Lysobacterales bacterium
AACATCAATCCCGTTGCGCACTCCACCATCCACGTAAACTTCGATCGAGTCGCCAACCGCCGCAACCACTCCCGGTAGTTTGGATATGCTCGAGGCAACGCCGTCGAGTTGCCGCCCGCCATGGTTGGAGACGATCACTCC
This sequence comes from Lysobacterales bacterium, assembly GCA_030637665.1. GTDB lineage: Bacteria > Pseudomonadota > Gammaproteobacteria > Xanthomonadales > SZUA-36 > JAJRRA01. The sequence goes on from DAOWGA010000090.1 coordinate 142, forward strand.
ATCGACGCCCACGTCGACCGCTTCGCGCGCGTCCTCTCCCCCCATTACGCCCTTGATCAGGATTTTTCCTTTCCACCGGGAACGCAGCCAGGCAATGTCTTTCCAGGTCACAGTGGGGTCAAACTGGGAGTCAATAAACGCCTTGAATTCATTAAGATCGTTCGGGTCGGAAACCTGCTCAAGCAGGTTGCCGAAGCTGTGCGGCTTGCCCTTCAAAGCAACGTCAACTATCCAGTGAGGCCTGCTGGCCAGTTGCCAGGCTTTCGCCATTTTTCCAGCCAGGCCGCCATCCAGCATCCCGTTACGCGAGTCACGGTGCCGCATGCCCGCCACCGGCAGATCGACAGTGAATATCAGGGTCTCGCAACCGGCATCCTGTGCACGCTGAAGCAGGCTGGAAACGAGTTCCCGGTCGCGCATCATATAGAGTTGAAACCAGAACGGCGCCTCGCTGGCAGCCTGGACTTCTTCCAGCGGGCAGATTCCCACGGTAGATGTTGTGAATGGTATGCCAGCCGCACAGGCCCCACGCGCAGCCAGGGCTTCACCACGCCTGGCCATCATGCCAGCCAAACCAACCGGAGCGAGCACCAGAGGCATACTGGCCTGTTGACCGCTCAGGACAGTACGGGTGTCGACATTTTCGACATCGCGCATGACCCGCTGTTTCAGTTTGAAGCGAAGAAAGTCTGCCTCGTTGACGCCCATGGTGTGTTCTTCGTTGGCGCCACCATCAATATAGTCAAACAGGAAACGCGGCAGGCGCTTTTTGGCCAAGCGGCGATAATCCGGGGCGGTGACCGGTCTGACCTTATAACTTCCCATCGATCATTCCTTATTGTCGCATTTGGATATATTGCCGCGATGCTACACTTTTAGCTGTTTTAAATCACTCATTATGCGAGTGCCAGTTGACAGGAAATCAATCGGGATTTCTCATATAGGTATCTGAGCGCATTGCACAGGGCTGGGAAATTTCCAGATGACCAAAATTTCGATAATTGACGGCGGCTTTCTGCTGACCGAGTCCCATCACAGTCCAAAGCACGTGGGTGCCCTGCTGATTCTTGAATTACCCCGGGGCAAAGGACCGGCCTGGCTGAGGAAACTCCTGCATGAGATGAAACAGGCACCACCCGGATTCCCTTTCAATCAGAAATTGAAAGCAGGAAATACACTCCAGCAGGAATTGGAACCCGATGAGCACTTTGAAATCGATTATCACGTCAGGCATTCCGTTTTGCCCCGGCCCGGCAGCGATGACCAATTGCTGGACGTGGTGGCTCGCCTGCATGCCAATCTGCTGGACAGGGAACGGCCGCTGTGGGAATTTCACCTGATCGAGGGGCTTTCCAACAGGCGATTTGCGTTCTATACAAAAATTCACCATGTCCTTTGCGACGGCATCACCTTCGCGCACTGGTTCAACGACTCGGGCTCACTGGTTCCGGAAGATAAAGAGACGCACACAATCTGGCAGCGTGATGCAACGCCGGCCAGCCATGAAGATGATGACATCGGTTACACGCAGATGATCATGGACGGCGTCAAATTCCTGGGTGGAAGTATAAAAACGGCGATTGGCGTATCCACATTAAGTGCAAAACTATTGCAACGCAGATTCTTCGAAGGGGATTCCAATATTGTACTTCCATTATCCGCCCCGAAGACCAGCCTCAATGTCGCCACCGGCGCCGCACGCAACCTCGCCATTTGCAAATACCCGCTGGCAGAGGTCAGGGCCATCGCCAAATCCCAGGGAGCGAGCATCAATGACCTGATAATGACCCTGTGCGACCTGGCGGTAAATCGCTATTTCAGGGAGACCGGCCACGCACCTGAAGAACCCCTTGTTGCCTATATGCCCGTCAATCTGAGAACTGATAATGAGCAGGAGGACGGGAATCTGATATCCCTGATCCAGGTCAAGATGGCATCAGAACACGATGATCCGCTGGTCTCCCTGCAACAAATCAGGAAGTCCTCGAAGTCGGCCAGGGAGGTCTTTTCCCATGCGGCAAGACCGGCAATCCAAATTTACACGCTGCTGGTCGCACTGATGTCACTGGGCGAGGAAGTCCTTAAGCTGGACAAATTGTTGCCTCCGGCCATCAACCTGGTGATTTCCAATGTGCCCGGGTCCAGCGAAAAGTTGTACTTCAGGGGCGCTGAAGTTCTCGACATTTACCCCGTCAGCACACTACCGCCAATGACAGCACTGAACGTTACCGCCTGTAGTTACGCGGGGACTTTTTACTTTGGCCTGATTTCCGGAAGAACCGCCATCCCGAACCTGAAAAAGTTAACGGCCTGCCTGGATGAGGCGTACTCGGAACTCGGGCAATTGACCGGCGTCATCGAAAACTAGCCCGCATAATTCACCAGGGCGGACCGAATTCTGGAATTATGCGGGCTAGTGCTCTGTCACTTTCAGTTCAATGCGCTGGAGTTTGACTGCACGGGGACCATACTGGTTAGGCTGTGCATTATCAGGCCAGTTCCCCATGAAAGGCGCAGTCAGCACAGCGGGCAAGTCATGCCAGGTGAGCGCTGAGAGAGTGATGGTATCCGGGCCGGCGGTTAACAATTCGATCTCGACCGGACCATCACCGGGATAGACCAGGCTTAAAGAGTCCGCCGCAGACTTGTGTTTTGATTTCAAGCTCTTGTCCAGCGCCAACTGGCCATCGATCCAGGCTTCCTGAAGTTCGCTTTCCCGCGCTATGATCAGCTGCAAGAATTTCGTTTGCTCAGGAAGCTGCAATACAAACCGATGGCGCCATGAATCCCCTTCCTCATGCACATCCTGTTCTGTGAGGCGCACACCAGGCAAGTTCAGCGCAGGCACTTCACGGGCAGGCTCAACGCTTCGCTCAGGCCAGCCTGTATCCAACTCCACTGCTTCGAAACCGTGCCCACGCGCATATTTGCTATCGTGTGTACGGTGAAGACTTTCAAGTACTACATAGCCACTTTGGCTTCCCTCCACTTCGCTGTACATCAGGGTCATGTCCCGCGGCCGCTCCTGTGTAAATCCCGGAACAGACAGGTGAACCAAACAAACAAGCAGTATGGCTACCAGCAGCCACCTGGCAGGCTGCCAACTCAGTTCCCGGTCCTTAAAAAATGCAAGCAGCATCGGCAGGATGGTGAGCGACATCATCGTCAGGGGAATGACCTTCACATAGCTCCTGTCGAAGTTGATCACCACTTCCAGCATGAAGAAATGATAGAAAGAAATAAAGGCAGCCCCGGCGAAGCCGAGCACCGAGGCCATCAGCAAGGGCGCCCGCGACTTCTTTCTGAATATGTCAATCACAGAGCCCAGGGCGAACATTACCAGCGGGATCAGGCTGATGTGGCTGGCTGTAGGCAACTTACCTGCGAGCACCATCGCGAGTATGAATATCAGGCTCCAGCTCAGGATCATCATGGCGCAGGGTGAAACCTTTTCCGAGAACAGCCGCAGCGTAAGATACAGGGCCAACACGGGCACCAGAAAAAGCGCCAATCGCCCAAACCATGGAGATGGGTGTTCGATCGGATGAAGATCCGGCCAGTGCCCCAGCGGAAAGGACAGAAGATACCCGCCCAGCACAATCGCGGCGAGCAGAAACGGCACTGCCACCAGGCCCCAGCGCAACTGCCGGAACCTGAAATCTTTTCTGAACGCCAGCGCAATTGCGATCAGGGTCCAGACACCGAGCACCAGTGACAGGCCCAGCGCGATACTTTCGGGATAGTGCAGCAGTCGCATACCGAATATGTCGATGTAGCCGGCGTCTTCCCGGGAAATGATGTGATCAAGGTCCCGGTCAGCCAGGGCTTTCGTCATAGCCCAGGCATTGTCACCATGGTGCTGGAGGCTTCCCAGGTCCAGGTGGTCCGTGTCGTCAATCACCGAATGGTATGCCGCGACGCCCTGGCTAAAGGCAAAGTTAAGGCCCATGACATCTTTGCGTTTGTACACCGAATAGTGGGTGTCATTGGGCATTCGCTTGGACATGTCGTAAGTCAGCGAGTTGGCAACCGGGCGGTCGACGTTGCTGGCGAGCATGCGGATGACACTGCGGTTGCCGTCACCCGTTTCGAACATGGCGCTGGCTCCGGAAACGCCACGCGCCTCCAGGTTGATGACGGCCTTCACTTTCTCAAACAAAGGATGGTGCCTGGCAAATGCGTCAGCCCCGATCAGTCCATTTTCCTCGCCATCGGAAAAGAGAAAAACAAGGTCGTTTTCAAAGGGCGGAAAGTCCGCCGCCATGCGTGCAATTTCGAGAATTACCGCAGTTCCGGCGCCGTCGTCCGCAGCGCCAGGGCCGGTCCAGACACTGTCGTAGTGGGCGGTGAGCAGCACGGCGTTCTTGCCGGTTGAGCCGGGTTTTAGCGCGATGACGTTGGCAACCGGGCTGCACGCGCCAAACAGCGGGTTGCAGTGAAAGCGCGATTGGATTTCCGTCTCAAAGCCGGAAGATTCCAATTGCGCGACC
>DAOWGA010000258.1 GCA_030637665.1 Lysobacterales bacterium
AGACCCATACGCAGGCGAACGGCTTAAGGAATCACATTTCCATCCGCGGGAAGCGGCGCTGAACATCCGCGATGCCTGGGGCGCCTGGAACGGCTACCGGTTCGCCGAATATTACTACGACGCGGAATATGAATACTTCTGCGTGCGCAACAGTTGCGCCACCTACGACATCTGCCCGATGCAGAAATATTATATAAAAGGTCGCGATGCCGAGGCCATGCTCAATCGCATGGTGACAAGGGACATTTCAAAGCTGCAACTTAACCGCGTGACCTACGTGGTCTGGTGCACCGATGAAGGGCGCGTGGTCGATGACGGCACGATTTTCAAGCTGGCGCATGACGAGTTCATGCTGACCTGCGGCAGCCCCTGCAGCGCCTGGCTGAAAATGAGCGCCTTCGGTTTCGGTGACATCATGGTGACAGATCTGTCCGATGAAATTGCCGCACTGTCTCTGCAGGGGCCAACATCGTGCGCCGTGTTGAAAAAAATGGGTTTACAGGGTATCGAAACCGCAAAACCCTTTGATATTCTGCATTTCCCATTCCATGAAGATACGCTGATGGTTTCGCGCACCGGATTTACCGGGGATCTGGGCTACGAACTGTGGATATCACCGCCACTGGCGCTGCAACTGTGGGATGAGCTGTATGCAGCGGGCGCCGACTACGGCATTCAGCCCTTCGGCGAAGAGGCGACCAACATGGCGCGCCTGGAAGCGGGCTTTATCATGCCGGCGATGGAATTGAGTGAAGCGCTCAAGACCGTTCACTTCGAACATGACCATTCGCCTTTCGGCTTGAACCTCGGCTGGCTGGTTGATTTCAACAAGCCGCACTTCAACGGCCGCAAAGCCTTGCTGAAAGAACAGGAGCGCGGTCCGAAATGGACGCTGACCCGGCTGGATATCGAGGGCAACAAACCCGCCGAGGAGGCAATCCTGTACAACAACCGGCGCTGTGCGAAGGCTATCGGCTATGTCACCTCAGGCATGTGGTCACCTGCGGTCAAGGCCAATATTGCCCTGGCGATGATCAAGACAGAATTCCTGAAAGGCGACATCTGGGTGGAAATCTGCCACCAGAAAGATCTGCGCCAATACCGTAAGGTCGTATTGGGTACTGTTCAGAAAAAGCCCTTCTGGGCGCCCGCCCGGGCACGCGCAACGCCACCACCGGACCACTGATCCGAAAAATCCTGGAGTATCAAAATGCCCTCTTTCGATGTTGTATCCGAAGTTAACCACCATGAACTGAGCAATGCGGTCGACCAGGCCAACCGGGAAGTCTCCACCCGCTTCGACTTCAAAGGCACCGGCTCGAATTTTGAATTGAAGGACCAGGTCATCACCATGAACACCGAATCGGAATTCCAGTTGCAACAGATGTACGACATGCTCTGCAACAAGCTGGTCAAGAGAGGTGTGGACATCGCTTGCCTGGAACTGGGAAGTCCTGTCGTTCAGGTCAAGACTGCCATCCAGCCGATAACGGTGCGTGAAGGCATTGCGACCGAAGTCGCGAAGAAAATGGTCAAGTCAATCAAGGATCGCAAAATGAAGGTGCAGGCCGCCATCCAGGGCGAGCAGGTACGTGTCACCGGAAAGAAACGCGATGACCTTCAGACCGTGATGGCCCTGCTGAAAGAAGGCGGCTTCGGACTGCCAATACAGTTCAAAAACTTCCGCGACTAGGTATTAATTTCCCTATCAGCATCACTCGTAACGCAGGGCATCAATCAGAATTTTTCTCATGCAGCGCTACCGTCAGATCATGGTGGCCCAGATGCCGAATATGGCAGCCCAGGGTAGTACAGCAATAATGGTGGATTTCATCATCGAGGCGCCGGTCCAGCGCGCATAACCAATGCTCATCAGGAATATCATCCAGAAGTTGATCAGGGTCAGGGAACTGGCCCATCTGAACCAGGGCTCTCCGGGGCTGGCGTGCACCAGCAGTGAATTCAATGACAACGCTGCCAGGTTTTCAGTGGCCAGCTGGTTCGAATCCGACGTGAACATCATCACGAACGCCGCCAACGAACCAAATACACTTACAAAGCCTGTCCAGATGCTGAAAGAAAACCACTGGCCAAAGGCGATTTCCGCACCCGTGCTGAGCTTGTTGGCCAGGTGAAAATAGGTCGCCTGGATGAGGTACATAACAAAGGTCATCACAACGACCGCGGTCACTGTTGTCCACATGCTGGTATCGGGTTGCATGAATTGCCGAATGCTATCGGCACCCTCCGCACGGGATTCCACCGGTAGCTGCCTGATCGTCTCTTCGACCAGCCAGGGAAAATCCACCCAGTTGTAGTAGTAATAGAACATGCCTGACGCGAGCAGTATTGTGATCAGCAAAGGCCACCACAACCAGGATGTATGTGACTTGATTTCATCGAGCGCCTTGCCCGGTGAAGCGACGATATCGACCATCGCGTTAAACACTGAATAGGAATTCTCAGCCATTTCCGCTCTCCCTCTGAAACCACGGATCAGGAAGCATTGCATACATGGATCACGTGGTAGTTGTCTGATGTCAGAATATCCACGGATTTGGCCAGTCTGAACAGGGCCAGAAGTCCCCCTCCCGTAATGTCCGTGGGAGGGTTACAATGGTGATTGCGATGTACGGGTGTACAAACAGGCTGTTGCAGCATGTCAGGTTCCTCGCGGCTGTAGTGTTCCTCATGACAAGCCAGCTGTCGCTGGCGGATGAGTTTGAAGCCGCACGGCAGCAACTGGTCCGGGAAATCCATGCGGACGTTTTGAGCACCAGCGCCTACATTGGAAGAAAATCATTCAACGAAAGCGTGATGTCGGCCATCGGCCAGGTGCCAAGGCATCGTTTTGTTCCACCGGGAATGGTCTCTGCCGCCTACCAGAATCGGCCCCTTCCCATCGGTCATGGCCAGACGATTTCGCAGCCCTACATCGTGGCCTTGATGACTGACCTGCTTGAGCTGGAGGCGCAAGACAAGGTGCTGGAAATTGGAACGGGATCGGGCTACCAGGCGGCCGTACTGTCGGGACTGGTAGCCGAGGTCAAAACACTCGAGATCATCGAAGCACTTGGCCAGCAGGCCAGGCAACGACTGGCTTCCCTGGGCTATGACAACGTCGAGGTAAGAATCGGCGATGGCTACTACGGCTGGATCGATGATGCTAACGAAGGCGAGGCTGAAGCGGAGGCCTTCGATGCGATTATTGTTACCGCGGCCGCCAGCCATATTCCACCGCCGCTGGTCCGTCAGCTCAAGCCCGGAGGTATTTTGGTCATCCCCGTGGGCAGCCGCTTCCAGGTTCAGCAACTGACCCTGATTGAAAAATCCCCCACGGGCGACGTCACCACGCGACAAATTCTGCCGGTTCGCTTCGTGCCGCTCACGGGCAGACACTAACCCGAAATCAATGAACAGGAAACTGCTATCGCAGAAACCTCCTGTTCTCTCTATCGCTCTGATTTCCGGAGCTGCGCTTGCCTATGAAATTCTCCTGATGCGGCTGCTGTCGATCATCCACTGGCATCATTTCGCCTACATGATCATCAGTGTTGCGTTACTGGGTTATGGCGCCAGCGGCACCTTCCTGGCATTGAGCCGGGACCGTTTAAAAGGAAGATTCAGCAGCGCTTTCATTATCAACGCCGTGCTGTTTGGCCTGACATCAGTGATTTGCTACCTGCTGGCTCAGTCGCTGCCTTTCAATGCGCTGGAGATCCTGTGGGACCCTCAACAACCACTGTGGCTCTTGTGTATTTACCTGTTGCTGTTCATCCCCTTTTTTTGTGCAGCAAACTGCATCTGCCTGAGCTTTTCTGAATTCCCGCGTCAAGTGCACCGTGTTTACTGCTTCGACCTGCTGGGCGCGGGCATGGGCGCCATGGCGGCCATAGCAGCTTTATTCCTGCTTATGCCAATGACCGCATTGAGCGCCGTAGCCATGCTGGGGTTGTTGACCGCGCTGGTGGCGATGATCGAACTGAAGTCAGGAAATCTCAGGCACAGGATCGCCTTGCTTATGATCATCGCACTTGTTGCCGCCTCCACCCATGGACTGGAGATGAAACTGTCGCAGTTCAAGGGCCTGAGCCAGGCCTTGCAGGTGCAGGGCGCCGCTGAAGTGGATACTCGATCCAGCCCGCTGGGATTACTGACAACGGTCGAGAGCCTGAGCGTCCCGTTTCGCCATGCTCCGGGTTTGAGCCTGAATGCACCCGGTGCCCCACCGGAACAGCTGGCCGTTTTTACCGACGGCGACGGAATGAGTATGATCACGGCTAACAGGGGCTCAGCCGAAGCGCTGGACTACCTGGATTATGTCACTTCGGCATTGCCCTATCACACCCTGGCTCCCTCTTTGAAAGGCCGGGCCCCCGATGTGCTGGTGCTCGGAGCAGGTGGGGGCTCGGATGTGCTGCAAGCACTTCACCTGGGTGCAGCGCGGGTGGATGCAGTGGAAGTCAACGCCCAGTTTATCAGGCTGGTCAGGCAGATATTTGGGGAATTTTCCGGTTTCCTCTATGACGATCCCCGGGTTCAGGTTCATATCAGTGAAGCGCGGGGTTTTGTCTCCTCCAGCCCGCGGCAATGGGACCTGATCCAGATTGCACTGCTCGATTCTTTCGGCGCCGCCGCCGCCGGGCTACATGCCTTGAGCGAGAATTATCTGTACACCGTGGAGGCCTTTAAGGAATACCTGGGCAAACTCCGACCGGGCGGAATCCTGGCAACCACAAGGTGGATCAAGCTGCCACCGAGGGACGGGCTGAAAATGATCGCAACCGCGGCCATGGCTCTCGAGCAGTCCGGGATTAACACTCCCGGCGATCACCTGGTCCTGATCCGGGGCTGGAACACCAGCACCCTGCTGGTCCGGAACCAGTCGTTTACCGCCGGTGAACTGGAACAGGTACGACAGTTTTGCCGGGAACGCTGGTTCGATCTTGCCTACTATCCCGGGATAAATGAAAAAGAGACTAACCAGTACAACCAACAACAAAAACCGTGGTTCTACCAGGGCAGCAAGAGCCTTTTGAGTGAACGGCGGGAGGCATTTTTCCGCGACTACAAGTTCGACATCCGTCCGGCTACTGATGACCAACCCTATTTCTTCCACTTTCTGAAATGGCGCAGCCTGGCGGAAATTCTCTCCTTGCGAGGACAGGGTGGCCTTCCCTTGCTGGAGCAGGGCTACCTTATTCTTGTTGCCACACTGGCGCAGGCGGTGCTGGCAAGCCTGGTGCTGGTATTGTTGCCGCTGTGGATGGGCGGGCGTTCCAGGCAGCAGGGACAAGATGGGCTGGGGCGGGTTTTTGCCTACTTCCTGGCCATCGGCTTCGCATTCATGCTGGTCGAAATCGCCTTTATCCAGAAATTTATCCTGTTCCTGAGCCATCCGCTTTACGCAGTGGCCGTTGTCCTCAGCGCATTTCTTGTATGCGCGGGCCTGGGAAGTGCCGTTTCCGGCAAATGGAGCGCCAAATTCACGATTTATCCCGTCGTGGCGGGTATCGGCGTGTTGGCTGTGCTCTACGTGTACCTGCTGCCGCCACTTTTCCAGCAACTGATCAGCCTGCCTGACATGGCAAAAATCGGCATTTCTGCGGCACTGATTGCACCATTGGCCTTCCTGATGGGCATGCCCTTCCCACTGGGCCTCAGCCAGCTAGCGCGGCTGTCTCCGTCGAGGGTGCCCTGGGCCTGGGGTATCAATGGCTGTGCCTCGGTAATGGGTGCGGTACTTGCTACGCTACTGGCGATCCATGCCGGGTTCATGGTCGTGGTGTTGTTTGCCGTGCTGTTGTATTTTCTGGCCGCAGCGACAGCGCGAAAAGCGACTGCCTAGTGTTTCCAATATGGCATCATCAACCAAAAGTTTAGAAATGTTCATAGTCGTTAAAAATTGCGATCTATAATAATTTGATGAAAACTCCATTGTTGCTGTTCCTCGTACTGGCCAGCGGCTCCATAGTGGCCGACCCACCCGGCGTGAATTATTCCCCGGAGCTGCGTCAGCAACTCGCTGCGGGGCTGAAATCGCAGGGTGGAGACTACCAGGCCAGGACCAGGCACCTGCAGGAGGATGGGCTGCCCCTGTATACCAACCGTTTGATAAGCGAGGACTCCCCGTACCTGCTGCAACATGCCCACAACCCGGTGGACTGGTATCCCTGGGGGGCTGAGGCATTCGCCAGGGCAAAGCGCGAGAACAAGCCCATTTTTCTGTCCATCGGCTACTCCACCTGCCACTGGTGCCACGTAATGGAGCACGAGAGCTTCGAAGACGAGGACGTTGCGACGTACCTCAACACCCACTTCATTGCGATCAAGGTGGACCGTGAACGGCGGCCGGATATCGATAAAATCTACATGACCGCCGTCCAGGTGCTCAATCGGCGTGGGGGCTGGCCCATGTCATCTTTCCTGACCACTGACGGCAAAACCTTTTTCGGCGGGACCTATTACCCGCGCGATCAATTCATGAACCTACTGCAACTGGTGGTCAAAGGCTGGGACGAAGACCAGGCGGATATTCTTGCCCAGGCCGCCGGAATTGCTGACCAGGTCCAGCGTTACCTGGACCGGGCACAGGCTTCAGGCGAGTTGGCGAATGCAGCACCAGGCCTGGCCGTCACCCGCCTGCGTGAGCGCCACGATGAACAACATGGCGGATTCAGCCCGGCACCCAAGTTTCCCAGTGAACCGGACTACCTGTTTCTGCTCGATCATGCCCGGCGCAACGCTGATGAAGCCCTGAGCCGGCTGATCCGCTTCGACCTCAACGCGATGGCGCAAGGCGGTATTTTCGACCAGGTGGGCGGCGGTTTTCACCGCTACTCAACGGACAACGACTGGTTGGTTCCGCACTTTGAAAAGATGCTCTATAACCAGGCGCAGCTGGCACGGGTGTATGCGCAAGCTTCCATTCTGACCGGTGAAGCAGAATTCAAGCGCGTCACCCGCCAGACCCTTGATTACCTGCTGCGTGACATGCAGGCCCCCGGCGGCGGCTTTTATTCAGCCACCGATGCAGACAGCGAAGGCCATGAAGGACGGTTTTTCCTGTGGACACGGGAGCAGATCCGTTCAGAGTTATCAAAGCCGGACGCCGATCTGGCCATTGAATTGTTCAACATCAGTGAATCCGGCAATTTCGAAGGCTCGAATATTCTGCACCTGTCAGCCCCTGTGAGCACCCAAACTCCACAGGGACAAACCACGGAAAAGTTCCTGCACAGCGTAGACCGCATTCGTTCCCGGCTTTATTCCGCCAGGGAACAACGCATTCACCCGGGCCGGGATGAGAAAATTGTCACCGCCTGGAACGCAATGATGATCATGGCCCTGGCTGAAGCGACGGCGCTGCCGGGAAGCGAGGCTTATGCCAGTGCCGCGCTGAGCTGCGGCAATTTTCTCTGGAGCAACAACCGTGATGGCGAAGGGCAATTGTGGCGCGCCAGCCTCAACGGCCGCTCGTCGGTGCCCGCAGTGCAGGAGGATTATGCCTGGCTGGCGGACGCCTTCATCAGCCTGTACGACATGAGCCACGACAGGCTATGGCTGGAACGTGCTCGCGACCTGCTTGATCGCATGCACAGGCAGTTCTGGGACGAAGCCGGTGGCGGCTACTTCATGAGTGCACTGACCAACGACACGGTGCTGACGATGGGACGGCCCAAAGCCATCAATGACGGCGCCGTACCGGCAGGCAACGCAGTGGCTCTACACGCACTGGCCCGCCTGGCGCGACGGCCGGGTGACAGAGGTGAGTTTCTGGAGCTCAATGAGCGCGCCACCGCCCTGCTGGCCACCTTCGGTCCTGTTGTCAACCGCTCCCCCTCTGCCTACCCTTACTTTTTGCTGGCAGCCAGTGTCCTGACCAATGGTCAGTCCGGACACTTGCAATATGCCGCGCATGGCGGTGTTGCCGTTAGTAGTCAGGTGCGCAACAAGCAAGTGAAGGTCGACATCGCCATTCAACCAGGCTGGCATATCAACGCCCACCAGCCATTATCCGACAACCTGATTCCAACAACGCTGCAAACGCTGGAGAACGACAAAACCTGGAATTTATCCGAGGTGTCCTGGCCATCTCCCATCAGAAAATCACTGGAGTTCCAGGACGAAGACCTGGCCTTGTACGAAGGCAACATCAGCCTGGGCGCAAGCTTGAGCCCCGGGGCTGCTTCACAAGCAAATCCTCTGCTGCGGCTGACACTGCAACTGCAAGCCTGTGACGAAAAGGTCTGCCTGCCGCCTGAACGACTGCAATTGCAAATACCGGTAACGACGATGGCCGACCGCGGCTCAGGTGGCGGCAACTGATGCCGCAAGCATCAACTGGGCGGCAAAGTACGTTGGCAGTCCCCAGGCCCGGTTGACAAAGCCGGGCGCCACAAAGCGGTCTCGCGCCACCGCAAGATCGGACAGCACGAACAGCAAGCCACCCAGCATCAGGACCAGGCTGCCGTGCGCCGCATATGTAGCTACTGCCATCGCCATCATCGCCGAGATTGCGATCAAATACAGCCAGACCGGCAGCCGCATGCGCTGGTCCAGGCTCGGATTCAACCACAGCAGAACACGCCACCCGAATACCGCCATCACCACAGCCGCGCCCGCCAGAACCGGAAGTGAAATTCCGCGCACAGCAAAAGCACCTATATAGGCAATATGCCCCAGCAGGAAACTCACCAGGCCGGCGAGGAACAGGCCTTTTCTATTATTCGAAACCAGCAGTAAATCACCCAGCCAGCAGAATGCCATGCCCGCCAGCAGCACCCGCCCGTATTCCGTGCCGGCTGCACCCAGCGATACGGCTGCGGCTATATACGCTGAGGCTGCCACCAGCTTGCCGGCGCCGCTCAGGCCTATGTTGGAGCGATACTCGCCAACGAGTGAAACCAGCAAGCCCAGCCCGCAGATAAGCACCCATGTGGTGTAATCGTTCCAGCCCTGCGCAATCATTGTGAGGGATCCTTATGAAGGCGTGTCCAATTGTGATTTCTAATTATAATTCTGGCTCAGCACTTTTTGTGGCGAAATAATCAGTAAAACCGAGTCCGGAGCCGAAGTTTCGCGAAGATACTGCTCGGCTTCTTCGTTTGTTTCGTGATAGCGATAGGCCATGGCCTTTTCAAGTTCGGCGCGCCACGGTGACTGCTCTTCGGCAATCTCCACCGTTCCATAAATGGCGACATACCGTGAGTCTGGATACACGCCGTCCACACAAACGGTAACCCTGTGATCGCGCCTGAGGTTCAGATGCTTTGCGCAACCGGCATACACCGATGTGTAAAACTTCCCATCCCGGTACAGATACCAGACCGGGCTGAGTTGCGGTGAACCATCGATGCGATTGGTCCCCATCACAGCATGTCTCGTATCGGCCAGGAACGTGTCGATTTCCGTGGGTGTCATCGTGATAGCTTCAAAAGTCATTCGGTACCCTCAATAGTGGAATTTGGTAAAACTGTGATCAAGTTTTTGAACACCTGCTTTAAGTCATCCCTTTCCGAGGACGTAAAGGGCCGGGCTGGGAGACACAGGGCTATTCTAAGGCTAGTACTCCTTCAATGTGATAACTGCGGATTCAGAGGCACCCAGATGTTCCAAGACAAGGCGCAGACCGCCGGCAGAGCCCTGGTATGTTGAAGCCCCCGCAAGCCACGCGTACCATATCGCTTGTAAGCCTTGTTTAAGCTCCCGA
>DAOWGA010000051.1 GCA_030637665.1 Lysobacterales bacterium
AATGCCCGCAATCACGTCAGGTCTTGTCAGGCTGAGAATATCGTTGTTGCCCTTCAGGGACTGCGGATGATCCGCAAAGCGCTCGCCGTGGTATTCACATTCATCCAGTTTCGCATCCTGAATCATGGTGCCCATGGCGCCGTCGATGAGCAGGATTCGGTGAGAGAGCATTTGCTCAAGCCGGGCTACGGTTTCAGTATTTTTGTACGGAAGGGTATTCATGGTTTGAAAAATTCAGGCGTTCCGGTTTGGATCAGGGGGGGGCCAGGGTTTTTTCGCAGATAAGAACAGCACGGAGAAATTCGGTACGCGCTTTTCAATCACGGAAACCGTACAGGACTGAACCTGCAGGCCGGCGTCGCTACAAAAGTCTTTGAGTTGCGCGGCTGAAAATCCCAGGTTTACATGGTTATAGGGCTCAACCGCCTTTTCATGTTTGTGCTCCAGCAAGGTAACAGCAAGCAGCTTGCCCCCGGGTTTTAGCACACGTGCGGCTTCGCTGATGACGATCGCGGGATCCCTGGTGTAGGTCAGGGCATGCATCAACAAGACGGTATCGAAGCTGGAATCCTCAACCGGCAGCGAGTGCATATCACCCGTTTCGAAACATACATTACTGAACTCCTCCAGGCGCCGGCGGCCCGCGGCTACCACCCGGTCGCTGATGTCGAGGCAGACAATGCGTTGTGCCCGTGGCGCAAGCAATTCCGCCAGGACACCGTCGCCGGATGCAATGTCCAGAACATCGCCGGGATCGAGCAGGTGGACCAGGCCACGCGCGGTTGCTTCCCATGTTCTTCCCGGAGAATAATGGCGTTCCATGTCGCCAGCCACGCTGTCAGCCCAGGTGTGCCCGCCTGAACGCTTATGCAGGATATCGGGAATCCTCTTCAGGTCCTGCCTGATCAGGGGATCGTTGGTATTCTTGCGCAACAACTGCCACAAAGCCTCCAGTGAGGCATCATTGATTGGAGTCACAATGCGGTAGTAAACGAACACACCCTCGCGCCGGTCTACCACCATCCCGGCTTCTTTCAACTTGGCCAGGTGAGTGGAAACACGGGGCTGGGCAAGTTGGGTAACGGCGGCCAGTTCGGCAACACTCAGTTCTTCCTGCTCCAGCAGGAGTAAAAGTCTGAGACGCGTGGTGTCCGCCAGTAAGCGGCAATGGTGTGACGCCAATTGCAGATCCATCTCGATAGCGGTCGGACTGGTCATATATCTCGGTATCTTGATTTAAAGATATATACAGACTATAGGCTGAGGACAGGCAGGTCAATAACAATTCGCTTAAAGATTTAATTGTCCATGGAAGCTATAATCGAATGCTTCAACCCGGCAAAAAAGCAAGGGAAAACCGGATCAAAATGAAACCAAGTCATGTTGACCAAAAACAGGCCCTGCTCGATCAGGTAATCGCCAGGCTTGCTGGCCAGATGAACACGCGGCAGGCGAAGTTGGCGGAAATGTACGTCAGGTACTATTTTCGCCGTGTGCCGCTGGACGACCTGGTACAGGAAGCACCGGTAACGCTGGCCACCATCGTCAGCAAGCAACTCGAGTTTCTGAAAATCCGCTCCCCGGGCGAGATTCTGATCCGAATATTCAATCCACGTGTTGAATCAGATGGTTGGGAGTCTGAGCACACCATCATCGAGATGGCCAATGACGACATGCCTTTTCTGGTCGACACGGCCTCGCTGACACTATCTGAAATGGGCCTGGGTGTTCACTTGATTATCCACCCGGTGATGCGCGTTAACCGGGATGATAATGGTAAGCTCACCGCGATTTACCTGAAAAAAAAGAAGCTGGGAAAAGCAGAGTCGATCATGCAGTTCCAGATCGACCGGCGGACCCGGGAAGAGGATCTTGCGGAAATCGAGCAACGCCTGAGAGCTTCCTTCGGTGATGCACGCCTGGCAGTTTCAGATTGGCGCGCAATGGAAAAGAAAGTCAGCGAAGCCAGAAAGAGCATGGCCACCTGGGCTCCTCAGGTTGAAAAGCGCCTGATGCGGGAATGCCGGGAATTTATGAAATGGCTCATGGACGATCATTTCATTTTCCTTGGCGTGCGTGACTATGAAGTGGTCAAAGATAATGGCCGTTTCCAGTTGAAGATCGTTCCCGGTTCCGGTCTGGGGATTCTCACAGAGACGGACAGTACCGTGACAACAAGGCCATTGACCAGCCTGGCAGATGAAGCAAGAAAGCATAAGCAGAAAATCCCCCTGATCATCACCAAGACAAATGCACGCTCGACCGTACATCGCAGTGGTTACCTTGACTACATAGGCGTACTCCGGTTCGATGACAAGGGGCGCACCATCGGTGAACGTCGTTTCCTGGGGCTGTTTACTTCCATGGCCTACAACCTGAATGCGATGGATACCCCGCTGGTTCGGATCAGGGCGCAACGGGTGCTGGAAGAAGCCAAACTGCGCGAGGGATCTCATGCCTGGAAGACTATGGTGCATAAGCTGGAAACCCTGCCGCGCGATGAGTTGTTCCAGGCCAACTCCGAGCAATTGAGCGAGATTGCGACGGGCGTATTGAACTTGCAGGAGCGTTCACGCGTGCGCCTGTTTATCCGGCGTGAACGTTACGGCCGTTTTTATTCCTGCCTGGTCTATATTCCAAGGGAACGTTTCAATACTGAGAACCGCGAGAAAATACAGTCCATTCTCAAGCGAGCCCTGAAAGGGAAGCGCCTGGATTACACGGTCAATGTATCGGAATCGAGGCTGGCCCGCTTGCAGGTGATCGTGCGTCCCAGGCCTGGGGCTGAAATCGATCCTGATGTGCGCGCGCTGGAACAGAAGATTGTCGAAGTTCTACGGTCCTGGAAAGACGGCCTTACTTCCACACTGGTTGAAAAACATGGCGAGGAAATCGGGTTGCGCTACGCGGCGAGATTCGGCAAAGCCTTTCCGGAAGCCTACAAGGAAGATATTTCTCCCTGGGTGGCTGCATTTGATGTGGAAAACGCGGCGGCGGTCGATGAGGGTGAAGACCTGCGCATGAGTCTGTACCGGCCGCGAAAACCCCGTAACGGAATTATTCGTTTAAAGCTGTTCCGGAAACACGAGCCGATCCCGCTGTCCGAGGTGCTTCCGATACTCGAGAACCTCGGCTTGCATATTGTCAGCGAACGCCCTTATGAGCTGCGCCTGCCGGATGAGGAATCGCTCTGGATTCAGGATTTTGACATGATTCCGGCTGTCGGGCGTGAGCTGGATCTGGATATCATCCGCACCCAGTTCAAGCAGTCCTTCGAACGCGCATTGCGTGGTGATACGGACAGCGATGGTTTCAATCGGTTGGTCATTGCGTCCCAGATGCATTGGCGCCAGGTCAAGGTGCTGCGCGCCTACTGCAAGTACCTGTTGCAGACCGGTGTGCCGTTTTCACTGAACTACATGGCCGAAACGCTGGCCAAGTACCCGCCGATTGCGCGCTTTCTGGTTGAACTCTTCGAAGCATCATTCGACCCCGCACGGGACAATGAATCCGACTACCGCCGCGAGCTCAGCGCAAAGAATCTGGGCCGGCGATTCGCAACACTATTGGGCGGAGACTGCGCTCAGGACAGCGTATTGCTGGAATATGTTGATGACATGGTTGCAGCCCGCCTGCAAGATCGTGAGACACAGGTGTTTACCATCAAGCGTGCATTCAGGCGAGCGCTTGAATCTGTATCCAGCCTGGATGAAGACCGTATTCTTCTTGCCTTTTACAGAGTAATCGGCGCCACGCTGCGCACCAACTTTTTCCAAAAAAATGAAGATGGCCAGCACAAGGACTACATTAGTTTCAAACTGGATTCTCATGCCGTGCCGGATCTCCCGCTACCCCGGCCTTACCGGGAAATCTGGGTGTTTTCTCCGCGCTTTGAAGGAATTCATCTGCGCGGTGGCAAGATCGCCCGCGGCGGTTTGCGCTGGTCCGACAGGCGCGCGGACTTTCGCACCGAAGTGCTTGGCCTGATGAAGGCCCAGAATGTAAAAAATACGATGATCGTGCCGGTCGGCGCCAAGGGTGGTTTCGTGGTCAAGCATTCGCCGAGCCATGAAGGGCGTGATGCAGTAATGCAGGAAGGCATTCATTGTTATAGTTGTTTTATCAATGGCTTATTGGATTTAACTGATAATTTAGATGAAGAAAAAATTCTACCGCCTGCAGATCTGGTTAAACGTGATATCGACGACCCTTACCTGGTGGTCGCAGCAGACAAGGGTACGGCCACATTTTCAGATATTGCCAATGGTATCTCGGATCAACACGGCTTCTGGCTGGGCGATGCCTTTGCCTCCGGCGGGTCCGTGGGCTATGACCACAAAGCCATGGGCATTACGGCGCGCGGTGCCTGGGAAGGTGTGAAACGGCATTTCCGTGAAATGGGCAGGGACATTCAGCGCGAACCGTTCACCGTGGTCGGTATTGGCGACATGAGTGGTGACGTATTTGGCAATGGAATGCTCCTGTCCCGGCACACCCGGCTGAAGGCCGCGTTCAATCATCTGCATATTTTCCTGGATCCGGATCCTGATGAAGCCGCCAGTCTCAAAGAGCGCCGGCGCCTGTTCCGCAAAGCGCGTTCCGGGTGGTCTGACTACAATCCCGATTTGATATCCAAAGGCGGTGGCGTGTTCTCACGTCAGGACAAGACCATCCCACTCAGCCGCGAAGTCAGGCAGTGGCTCAGTATAGAAGACGAGCAATTGTCACCTCATGCCCTGATCCGTGAGTTGCTTAAAGCACCGGGAGACCTGCTGTGGAATGGCGGCATCGGTACCTATGTGAAAGCTTCTGCTGAAAGCCATGCCGAAGTCGGTGACCTGGCAAACAATCTGCTGCGGGTTGATGGCAGGGATCTGCGCTGTAAAGTCATCGGCGAAGGTGGAAACCTGGGCTTCACGCAGAGAGGGCGGATGGAGTTTGCCAGTAACGGTGGCCGTGTCAACACGGATTTCATTGATAATTCGGCCGGCGTGGATACCTCGGATCACGAAGTCAATATCAAAATTCTGTTGAATCAGGTGATGCGTGCGGGTGAGATCGACCTTGATTCACGTCACAAACTACTGGCCGAAATGACGGATGAAGTTGCCATGCTGGTATTGCGCAGTAATTACCTCCAGACCCAGGCAATATCCATGATGGAAAAGTTCTCCGGGTCGCGCCTGGGATCGAAGCAACATTTCATCAGCGTGCTGGAAAATGAAGGTCTGCTAAATCGGCAACTGGAATTTCTGCCCGAAGACGAGGAACTGACCGATCGAAGAAACCAGGGAGAGGGACTGTCCAGACCGGAACTCTCCGTGCTGCTTTCCTACAGTAAAATCAGGCTTTTCCAGCAATTGCTGGTATCTGATGTTCCTGAGGACCCTTACTTGTCCCGTGAGTTGATTCGCTACTTTCCCCTTCCGCTGCAGGAACGCTATTCGCACTTCATGCAGGCCCATCGTCTGAAACGGGAAATCATCGCCACGCAGGTAACCAACAGCCTGGTAAACCGGATGGGCGCGTCCTTTACTCTGCGTATGCACGAGGATACCGGCGCCGAACCAGCTGCCGTGGCAAAAGCCTACACCGTTGCGCGTGGCGTTTTTGAAGCACGCAAATTCTGGGAGAGAATCAGGATTCTGGACAATAAGGTCGACACCGATCTGCAAATTTCCGCCTTGCTGGCCATGTGGAACCTGCTCAGACAAACCACCCGCTGGCTGCTGAATCTGCCTGGCAGGAATCTCGACATTCAGGCGATGGTGGACCTGCTGTCGCCAGGCTTGCATACGCTGACACGTTCAATGCAGAAATCAATGTCAGTTGAAGACGTGGAGAATATGCAGCGGCAAATGCAACCTTACATCGATGGTGGATTCCCCAAAGCACTGGCCAGGCGCACGGTCGTTTTGGAATACCTGTTTCCCGCCCTGGACGTGGTGGAAACAGCTGCCAGGCGAGGCGCTGATGTGCAGCGGGTCGCCGATGTCTTTTTCGGGCTGGGCGAGTCGCTGGACCTGCGATGGCTCCACGGTCATGTCGAGTCTCTTGAGGTACTCGGGCAGTGGCATGCGCGCGCCAGGGCTAACCTGCGTGACGAACTGTTTGCACAGCAAAACCTGCTGGTCGAGCGGGTTTTGCAGGCTTCAGGCCAGGAAGGTGATGCCGTGGCGGCCTGGATGGAAGCCAATGAACATAGCGTGAAGCGCGTTGTGGACATGATGCATGACATGAAAAACCATGCGGACATGGACTACGCAACCATAGCGGTAGCCGTTCGTTCGCTTGCCCAACTGGTTAATGATACGGCGCCGGGAAGGGAAGCGGCTTGAGAAAGGAAGCCAGCATGACATCTTCAAAGCACAGGATTCATTTCGTTGCCAGCGATTCCGAGGCGGCCCAGGCCGCATTGCTGGCAATGACAGATCGCTATGGACAGAGCGAACCGGAAAACTCCGATGTTGTAGTTGCCCTGGGAGGTGATGGCTTCATGCTGCGTACTCTGCATCGCCTGCTGCCGGAAAATCTGCCCGTCTACGGTATGAAGATCGGCAATGTCGGATTTCTGATGAATCGTTATCGCAAGTACAAGTTGAAGGACCGTCTTGAAGCTGCGAACGTAGTGGAACTGAATCCCCTCAGTATGATTGCAGTCTCGGAGGCCGGTAATGAATTCCGCGCCCTGGCAATCAACGAGGTAGCATTATTGCGTCAAATGAACCAGGCCGCGCATATCCGCATCCTGATCAATGGCACAGTCAAGGTGGATGATCTGGTCTGCGACGGCGTACTGGTAGCGACTGCTGCCGGCAGTACGGCCTATAACCTCTCCGCGCATGGCCCTATTCTGCCACTCGGGACAGATGCTCTGGCTTTGACCCCCATATCGCCTTTCCGACCCCGCCGATGGAAAGGCGCCGTACTCCCGGCCAGTGCCCGCATCCGCTTCGAGATAATCGACAACTACAAGCGCCCGGTTAGCGCCACTGCCGACGCACAGGAAATCCGCAACGTGGTCAGCGTGGATATCTACGAAGAAAAAGACGTCACTCTGAAATTACTGTTCGATCCCGATCATTCCCTTGAAGAGCGCATCCTCGACGAACAATTCCTGTAGGAGCCCGCCACGCGGGCGACCGATCTTTTTTCAACAGCTTTTTCAGGGCGCTGAATGCCCGCACCGCCTTCCAAAAATGCGGTCGCAGAGAACAGGGCGCCTTACTAAAAGTACCAGGCAAATTGTGCAAACAAGCTCGGTCCCGTTGAAAAATAGAGACCATCCACCGGCGCTTCGATTCCACCGTATTCGGAGCCATCAGGGCCTAGCGGAATGTTTAAAGCTGCCAGGACCTGGAGATCCTGTTTCCAGTCATACTGGGCAACGAACTGGGCCAGCGCGGATGGGTCTTCCAGGTTGATGAAGAAATTGGGGATCAGCATGAACA
>DAOWGA010000348.1 GCA_030637665.1 Lysobacterales bacterium
CGCTCCGCGGCTGAGCTGGGCGATCCCCTGCCGGGCGACGACAATCAGCCGGCCACACTCGGTGATGCTTTGCTGGCCCCGACGCGGATCTACGTCAAGCCGGTCCTTAAGCTGCTCGAGTCCGGGCGCATCGACGGTCTGGCTCACATCACAGGCGGCGGTTTGACCGAAAACATCAGCCGGGTTTTTCCTGCAGGCCTGGGCCTGGCGATCGATACCAGCGCCTGGCGCCGGCCCGCCATATTCAGATGGTTGCAGCAGGAAGGCCGCATTTCTGAAACTGAAATGCTGCGTACTTTCAATTGCGGAATTGGCATGGTCATGCTGGCAGAACCTGACGCAGTCGATCCCTTGATTACGGACGCGGCTGACCTTGGCATCGAATGCTTTGACATTGGAGAAGTGATTGCGGGCGCTGGCGTGTGAAGAAAAAACTCATTCCATTATGGCTGGTCCTGACAGCCCAGATAGCGGCCTGTTCTGTGAACCCCGTGACCGGCGAACGGAATTTTCAGGTTTACGGAACCGATTGGGAACAGGAAGTGGGCGCGCAAATGTATGCGCCGATGAAGCAGTCCCAGGGCGGCGAGTTCATTCTCGACCCTGAACTGACAGACTATGTCAGGGGAGTGGGCGGGCGCCTCGCTGACCAGGCGCGCAGAAAAGAAGAGCTGGATTTCGAATTCACCATTCTCAACGACTCCTCACCAAATGCCTGGGCTCTGCCCGGAGGCAAATTGGTGATTAATCGCGGACTCCTCACCGAACTCAATTCCGAAGCGGAGCTGGCTGCAGTACTGGGGCACGAAATCGTCCATGCCGACGCTGCTCACGGGGCCCGCGCCCAGTCCAAGGCCATGCTCACGCAGCTTGGTGCAGTGGCCACCATGATCGTCCTCGGCAGCACGGTGGATTCGCAAGCTGCGCGCGAAGTAGCGATGATCGTGCCAGCCATGGGCGCCCAGCTACTGACTCAAAAATACGGCAGGGACGCGGAACGTGAATCCGATGAGTTCGGCATGTTGTACATGTCAGAAGCCGGCTATGATCCACAGGGTGCGGTAGAACTGCAGGAAACATTCCTAAAGCTTTCAGAAGGCCGTAACGAGGACTGGTTAAGTGGCCTGTTCGCTTCTCATCCACCATCCAGGGAACGGCTTGAGAACAACCGTAAAACCGCTTCCGGTCTGCCTGCTGGCGGGGAGATGGGCGGCGAGAGATACCTGGCCAAAACGGCATACCTGAGACGGGTCAAGCCGGCTTATGCGGCCTTTGACGAAGCCAACAAGGCCGCCAGTGACAATGACCTCGATCTGGCCCAACGCAAGCTGGACGAAGCCATGGCAATCGAGCCGCGGGAATCAAAATTCCTGGCCCTGCAGGGTGATATCCATGCCTTGAACGAGAAAGCCAATCGTGCGCTCTCTTCCTACCGGAGGGCCATTGAGGCCAACCCCGGCTTCTTCTATGGCTACCTTCGCAAAGGACAGATGGAATATGCATTGGAAGAATTTCCGTCGGCCCGGGCTGACCTGACCAGGAGCCTGGAATTGATACCCACCGCAGAAGCGCATTACCTGCTGGGAATGATGGACAAAGACGCTGGCAAAGTGGAAAACGCCACAGTCCATTTCAAGGCTGCGGCCCAGTCAGAATCAAAATCGGGCCAACAGGCGAACCGCGAACTGGTCCTGATGGACCTGGCCATCAACCCGTCCAGGTATATCGGTTCACGAGCGGTAATTGACGACGCCAATACGATTTGGATTCAAATTGGAAACCTGACTTCAGTGCCGATGAAGAACATTGAAATCAGTTACGCCTGGCTGGACGACCAGGGTCAGACCCGCCAGGGCGCGAAGACCTATCGCGGCCCCCTCGGTGGCGGCAAGCAAGACCAGTTCAAACTGGGCATAGAGCTCAGTAACGCCAGAGAACTCAGCCGACGGGTCCGCGTCGAAGTCACCGCCGCCTCGGTGGCGGAATAAATTCGGCGCCGCACTCCTCAACAACGGCAGCTCAAGTTTCGCTGATACGTCGGATTCGAGCCCCTATCTGACTGAGTTTTTCCTCGATGACTTCGTAACCACGGTCGATGTGGTATACGCGGTCGACGGTGGTGACTCCGTCGGCTACCAGGCCAGCCAGCACCAGGCTGGCGGATGCACGCAGATCGGTCGCCATGATCGGTGCGCCGGTGAGCCTGGGCACGCCGCGAATGATGGCCGTATTCCCTTTCACCTGGATATCGGCGCCGAGGCGCTGAAGTTCCTGCACATGCATGAAGCGGTTTTCAAAGACCGTCTCGGTGATCACCCCGGTGCCCTCGGCAATGCTATTCAGGGCGGTGAACTGGGCCTGCATATCGGTAGGAAAAGCAGGATACGGGGCGGTGGTGATATCGACCGAGCGCGGCCTGCGCCCGCCCATATCCATTTCAATCCAGTCTTCACCCAGACTGATATCCGCGCCGGCTTCACTCAGCTTGTCGAGGACTGCGTCCAGGTGCCCCGGGCGGGCCCGCGTGCAGCGCAGCCTGCCGCCGGTCATTGCGCATGCAATCAGGTAAGTGCCCGTCTCGATGCGGTCAGGCAATACCGAATAGTCTGTTCCGTTGAGACTGTCGACCCCTTCAACCGTTATCGTATTGGTACCGGCACCCTCTATTTTTGCACCCATGGAGACCAGGAAATTTGCCAGATCCACGACTTCCGGTTCCTGCGCGGCGTTTTCGATGATGCTTGTTCCCTGTGCCAGGGTTGCAGCCATCAGGATGTTCTCGGTCCCGGTCACGGTCACGGTATCCAGTACGATCCTCGCGCCGCGCAAGCGGTCGGCACTGGCTTCAATATTGCCGTTGCGCACGGCAACGTTGGCACCCAGTTGCTGTAAACCGTGCAAATGCAGGTTGACCGGCCGTGAGCCAATTGCGCAGCCACCCGGCAGGGCAACCCGGGCCCGGCCAAACCGGGCCACCAGCGGGCCCAGTACGAGAATGGATGCGCGCATGGTCTTGACCAGGTCATATGGCGCCTCGAAACGGTCGATACCACGCGGATCGATTTCGATCTGCATCTTCTCGTCGAGACTCAGCTCAGCGCCCATCCGGCCCAGCAGTTCCATCGTTGTGGTGACGTCCTGCAAGTGTGGCACGTTACTGATTCTGGAGGGCTCTTCACCCAGCAAGCTAGCCACCATGATAGGCAAAACGGCATTTTTAGCGCCTGAAATCCAGACTTCGCCGCGGAGCGGGACACCACCTGTAATCTGGATTCGAGCCATATCAGCTATCCCCTCCGGGAACGTCTGTTTGCAATGCAAGGGCGTGGATCTCCCTGCCCATCAGTTCACCGAGGGTTGCATAGACCATGCGATGACGCTGAAGGGTCGGTTTTCCGCGGAACGAATCGCAGATGACCTGCGCTTCAAAATGCACGCCGTCATCACCGCTCACGGTAACTTCTGCAGCGGGTAGTCCCGCGCGGATCATTTGCTCTATAGTTGTGCTATCCATAGACTATGCAACCTCATATCAGATTAGCTTTAAAGTGACGCCTGGAAAGCCGGTCATCATAATGGAACCAGAACTGATAACAAAAGCAATTTACACTCCTCTGATGATAATTCAACTCAAACTCTCTGAACCTGCTGGCGGAAACGATCTTTGCAGATGCTGATTTCCATTACCCAAATCATCGGCGGTTTCATTCTTCTTGTCTGGGGGGCCGACCGGCTCGTTGCGGGTGCATCGGCAATGGCCAGAAATCTCGGCGTGTCGCCGCTGATCATCGGTTTGACCATTGTCGCCTTCGGTACATCCGCACCGGAACTGGTGGTGTCCGCTGTCGCCGCGAGCCGGGGTAATCCCGGGCTTGCCGTGGGTAATGCCATCGGTTCCAACATCGCGAACATTGGCCTGATCCTCGGAATAACGGCTGTTGTATACCCGCTGAAGGTCGAGTCAGAGACCCTGAAGCGGGAGTACCCCCTATTGGTGCTGATCATGATCGCCAGCTTCATCATGGCCGCAGATCTGAATTACAGCCGCACCGAGGGCTGGCTGCTGCTGACCGGCCTGGCCGCCCTGGTAGTATGGATGGTGCGATATGGGCTGAGGCGCGGGCCGGAAGACCCGCTGGCTGAGGAATTTGCTGCAGAAATTCCAAGCGATATGCCAACGCGGACCGCCGTCATGTGGTTAATGATCGGCCTGATCATCCTGCCACTGAGCTCACGGTTCCTGGTTGAAGGCGCCGTCACGATTGCCCGCGCGATGGAAGTGTCCGAGGTGGTGATCGGCCTGACAATTGTTGCTTTCGGGACCAGCCTGCCCGAGTTGGCAGCGGCCCTGACCAGCGCACTAAGGGAGGAAGATGACCTGGCCATTGGTAATATCATCGGATCCAACATGTTCAATATCCTGGGTGTATTGGGAATTGCCGCAACCATCAATCCGGTTGCGGTCGATGCACTCATGCTCAGACAGGATTTTCCTGTCATGTTTCTGCTCACGGTGCTGTTGTTTTTCATGGCCTATGGCATTCACGGACCGGGCAGAATCAGCCGCAAGTCCGGCCTGTTGCTGCTGACCATCTATTTTACTTACCAGGCGATAATCTGGGTTACCGCAACACCGGTAGTACCAGGAGAGGCGGGCTGACCTGCGTGCTTCCAGGGGTTAATATACCAGCGCGGGCTAAACTTGCCAGACAGGAGTGTCCAGATGTCTGTGATTGATAAAAGTGGCTTTGACCCTCTGCTGCTTGAAAGAGCCGCGGCAGTCCGGATGCTGGTTCTGGATGTCGATGGCGTGCTGACAGATGGCAACCTTTATTTCGATAACAGCGGCAACGAGATGAAAGCATTCTCGACCCGTGACGGCCTTGGCCTGAGGCTCTTGCAGAGTCAAGGCACCGAACTGGCCCTGATCACAGGCCGGAAGTCGGAGATCGTTGCGTGGCGGGCGCAGCAACTGGGAATCAAACACCTGTACCAGGGTTGTACTGATAAATTGCGGGCGTTCACCGAATTGCTGGACAAGACCGGTATCCCTGAACAGGCCGTTTGCTATGCCGGCGATGACTGGATCGACCTTCCGGTACTCGAGCGGGTGGGCCTTGCTGTTACCGTGGCCGATGCAGACCAGTTGGTCCGCAGAAGGGTGCACTGGGTCACATCCCGGGGCGGTGGCAAGGGGGCGGTACGCGAGATTTGCAACCTCATCCTGGTTGCCAGAGGTCTGGATCAGAAAGTGCTCAATGAGATTCTTGCGCAAAATACGGCTTAGACCATGATCAAGCGCAGAACCAGGCGGGGTATTTTCGTTTTGTCTTTACTGGCAATCGCCAGCTGGTTTGTGTCCCAGAATCCCGCCGATAAGGGTAATGAACCACGGTCCGCGGTCGATACCCGGCTTAATTACGCTTTACGTGATTTCGAGGGCCGCTTGCTGGATGACCAGGGAAATATCAGCCTGGAAATTTCTTCACCGGTACTGAGGAAAAATGCTGAGAGCGAGGTAGGCACGATAGAAAGCCCGGAAATTCGCATACAACAGGAAAATGATCTGTGGTACATCAGCGCCGAGTCTGCAATCATCTCCCCTGACAGGGAATTCGTCTCGCTCATTGGCGCTGTCGATTTACTGAGAGTAACCAGGAACAGCAGCGAGACACTTGAAATCACAACAAGGGACGTGATGTTGAGAGTAACACCGAGAACCGCAAGTACCGAAGCGCTGGTCACCATCAGGCAGCCTGGAGAACACCTTGAATCCCTGGGCATGAACCTGGATATGATCAATGACAGCTATGAATTGCTGCAAGATGTACAGGCGCATTATGAAATCCCCTAGCCCGCATAATTCCAGAATTCGGTCCGCCCTGGTGAATTATGCGGGCTAGGAACATGCTCTTCGGACACCGTTGCCTGGTGGCGTGCACCATCTTGCTGATGCAGGCAGGCCCCTTAATGGCTCTGGAGTCGGACCGCCAGCAGCCTCTGGAGGTGCATGCCGATGCCACAGAGGGCACTCTGGGTGATGGCAAAGCAATACTCAGGGGCAACGTGGAAATTCGCCAGGGCACCTTGCTGGTACAGGCAGACGTTGCGGAAGTTGAAAAAATGGAAGGCAAGGTCCGGAAAGTCATATTGACCGGACAACCCGTTTTGCTCCAGCAGGAAATCGAAGAACAAGGACTGGTCACTGCCAAAGCCCGCAGAATAGAATACGAAGTAGCTTCCGGGATCATTACTCTGACCGGCGCTGCTGACGTGGTTCATCCTCAGTATCAAATCAGAGGGGAAACCCTGATTTACGATATGAATCTTCAGCACTTCCAGGGCAATGGCGGCGATGGAAATGGAAGAATTCGAATCCAGCTGGACC
Organism: Lysobacterales bacterium; assembly: GCA_030637665.1. Lineage (GTDB taxonomy): Bacteria > Pseudomonadota > Gammaproteobacteria > Xanthomonadales > SZUA-36 > JAJRRA01. The sequence goes on from DAOWGA010000348.1 coordinate 6,389, forward strand.
CGGAAGTCGTTCCGGATATCAGTGAAGAAGGTCAGGTAGATAACCCCGCGGCGGAAGAGTCGACCCAGTGATATGCTCAAAGCGGTAAATCTCCACAAGTCATTTGGCAAAAGAAACGTCGTTCGGGGCGTGACCATGCAGGTCGAGCCGGGCAAGGTCGTCGGCTTACTGGGGCCCAACGGGGCAGGAAAAACAACCTGTTTTTACATGATTGTTGGCCTGGTTTCAGCTGACAAAGGCAACATCCTGGTGGACGACACCGACGTCACTCATGAACCGGTCAATGTCCGTTCAGGCCTTGGGCTGGGATACCTGCCGCAGGACGCATCAATTTTCCGCAAGTTGAGTGTTGAAGACAACATCATGGCGATCCTTGAAATGCGCTCTGAGCTCGGTGCCTCCGGCAGGACAAAAATGATGCAAAAACTGATGGAAGACCTGGGAATCTCACATCTTGCAAAACAAAAGGGAATCAGTCTTTCCGGCGGTGAGCGGCGGCGCGCGGAAATTGCCAGGGCGCTGGCTGCAAGCCCGCGTTTTATTCTGCTGGATGAGCCTTTCGCGGGTGTCGACCCCATTTCCGTAATAGAGATCCAGAAGATCGTCGGTCACCTGACCGACATGGACATCGGGGTGTTGATTACCGACCATAACGTAAGGGAGACCCTTGGCATTTGCGATCATGCTTACATCCTCAATGACGGCCAGGTGCTGGCAGAGGGTGAGCCGGAAGCCATACTTGCCAATGAAGAGGTGCGTAAAGTGTACCTGGGCAGGGAATTCAGCCTTTGAATGACCAAGTCACATAGCGCACCCAAATGGTAGACCAGTCACTCCAAATCAGACTCACGCAGAAGCTGGCGCTGTCGCCACAGTTGCAGCAGGCAATCCGGCTGCTGCAACTCAACCGGATTGAGTTGCGTGAGTACATCCAGGATGCTCTGGATGCCAATCCATTGCTCGAGCGGGATGAATCTGACGCTGAATCGGAGCAGGTATCGTCCGATGTTGAACAGGAACCGGGGGATAACGATTACGAGCAAGCCGATGAATTCGGAGCCTCAGAATGGGAGGCTTCCAGCCCGGGTGACGAGCAGTGGATGGAACGCGGCGGCTTTGAAGGCTTTAACCTGGAGCCGCAGATTGCCGATCCCAGCAGCGACTCGCTGAGGGAGCACCTGTTGTGGCAAATCAACCTGGCGCACTTCAGCCCGGTGGATTCGCAGATTGCGGCCGCAATTGTTTACGGGCTGGATGACGATGGCTTTTTGCATGACAGCATCCAGGTTATCCGCGCCAGCCTGGCGCCGGAATTGCTGGTCGAAGAAGATGAGGTACTGGCCGTATTGCACCGCGTTCAGCGCATGGAACCGGTCGGAGTGGCGACCCGTGATGCTGGCGAATGTATCCTGGTACAGTTGTCCGTTCTCCCCGGGGCTACACCCGCACGTGAGCTTGCTCTTCGCGTGGCGCGTGATTTTCTCGAACTGGTCGCCCGGCATGAATTCGATGCATTGAAGAAGGGCACCGGCGCCAACGATGAATCGTTATCACAAGCCCTGGATCTGATCCAGTCGCTGGAACCAAGACCCGGGGCGCGTTATGACAACCGCAGGGATGAATACCTGGTTCCGGATGTCTACGTCACCAAGGTGGAAGGGAAATGGGGTGTCACTCTGAACCCTGAGAATGATCCGGGTTTGCGGCTGAACAACTACTATATCGATCCGCTGCGAAAATCCGGCGACAAGGAAGCAGAGTATCTGCGCGGCCGGCTGCAGGAAGCACGCTGGCTGATGTCCAGCCTGGAAATGCGCAACCGCACCTTGTTGCTGATTTCGCAGAGTATCGTGGAATTACAGGAGGATTTCCTCGAGCACGGAGACATCGCGATGAAACCCCTCGTACTGAGGGATATTGCTGAAAGCGTGGAGGTGCACGAATCAACTGTATCCCGGGCCACCACGCGCAAATACATGCTCACCCCCCGGGGCATCTACGAATTGAAGTATTTCTTCTCCAGCCATGTACGTACGGACAGCGGTGGTACGGTCAGCGCTACCGCGGTAAAGGCCCGTCTTCAACTGCTGCTCGAAAAGGAGCCGCACGAGAGTCCCCTGAGCGATCAGGATCTGTCGGAACTACTCCGCCGGACCGGCATCTGCGCGGCAAGAAGAACAGTCGCCAAGTACCGGGAATCCCTCGGAATCGGTTCATCAAGCGAGCGCCGCCGCCTGTACAGGATCAGGCATATTGGAACCTGAGCAGGTTTTGATGATCCGAGTCACTAGGCAATTTCTGAATTCCGGTATAAGATTAAGTCATGGATTGTGTAATCCCCCTTGTTCGCTACAAATGGAAGATCGAGGCCCCACGGAAGGATAGGCCAAAAGCAACCTCCCTAATAACCAAACCAGACCCGGTGCCCGGCCCTGCCGTGCTCCGGCCTGGTAACAGGAGACCGACATGCAGATAAACGTTACCGGACATCACGTAGAAGTTACACCCGCGCTCAGAGCATATGTGACTGAAAAAATGCAACGCATTTGCAGGCACTTCGATCACGTGATTTCGATCAATGTCATTCTCAAAGTCGACAATCACCAGCAGCAAGCTGAAGGAACAGTCAATGCTGCTGGCAAACCCCTTTTCGCGCAGGAAACCGACAGCGACATGTATGCCGCGATCGACGGCCTGTCAGACAAGCTGGACAGACAGGTCAGGCGTTTCAAGGACCGTGTGCGGAGTCACCATGCAAGCCGGGCAAACCGGGCGGCCTCAATGAATTGACGACCGGCCCTGAAAAGACAGCATTTTTTCCGAATAGGCTTTAGTCCAAAATGTTAATCAGTGACCTGCTCAGTCCGGAACGGATTCGATGTGACGTGCACTGCAGCAGCAAAAAGCGCCTGCTGGAAATAATCAGCCAGGAACTGGCCCGCAATAGCGGTGAACTGGACCAGAGAGAAATATTTGAAAGCCTGTGCGCCAGGGAGCGGCTGGGCAGCACCGGCCTGGGTAAGGGTGTAGACATCCCCCACGGCCGCGTCAAAGGAAGCCTTGATGTTCAGGCCTGTTTCATCCGGCTGAAAAAGCCGCTGCCTTTCGACGCCATAGATAGTGAACCGGTGGACTTGCTTTTTGCTCTTGCCGTACCCGAAAACTGCAGCGAAGATCATCTGAAACTTCTGGCGCAGGTGGCGGAACTCTTCGGTAACCCGGACCTTCTCCGGCAACTGCGCGAAGCGGACAGTGCAAAAAAACTGCTGAAACTGCTGTCCACTTCGCAGAGCCCTGCGCAGCACTGAGCTTCAGTGGCAACTTCTATAACAGCACGAAATCTTTTCGATGAGCTGCATGAAAAATTGAACCTGCGGTGGGTCTCAGGTATCGGCGACGGCCCTGAATATTTCGTTTCTGCGGGAGACCTGACCGCAAGACCCGCGCTGGCCGGATTTCTGAACCTGATCCACCCCAACAAAGTCCAGGTCCTGGGTGAGGAGGAAATCCGCTTCCTCGATTCCCTCGAAGCAGCAGAACTCAGGCAAACCGTTCAGCGAATGATCGAGAGCAAGCCCCTGGCGATAGTCATTACAGAAGACCTCGAGGTACCGGCATCAATTATTTCAGGCTCAGCCGGCAGTGGAACGGCCCTGATGCGAACAGACATGCCGTCCTGGGAAATTGTCAACTACCTGCAGTATTGCATTGCGCGTAAGCTGGCCCGGCGAACCACCGTGCATGGCGTGTTCATGGAGGTTTTCACCATCGGCGTGCAGATCACCGGCGACCCGGGCAGCGGCAAGAGCGAACTGGCGCTGGAACTTCTGAACCGCGGCCACCGGCTGATCGCGGATGATGCGCCGGAATTCACCCAGATTTCGCCTGAGATCATCGACGGAACCTGCCCGGAAGCGCTGCAGGACTGCCTGGAGGTCCGTGGCCTCGGTGTGCTCAATGTACGCCGCATGTTTGGCGATGCGGCGATCAAGCTCAACAAGTTTCTGCGTCTGATCATTCATCTCGATATTCCGGCGGACCCGTCCAGGACCGATATCAGGGACAGGCTTCGTGGTGACACGAGTACCCAGCAAGTACTGGACCTGGAAATTACAAGAATCACCTTGCCGGTGGTGGCGGGTAGAAATCTCGCCGTAATGGTCGAAGCCGCTGTACGTGATTTCATGCTCAAAATGAAAGGCTATGACGCGGCATCAACCTTTGTCGAAAGACATTCCCGCATACTCAGGCGCAAGGAACAGGACCTGAAGCGTTGAATAGCAAAAAAAAGCAGCAGCGCCTGGTCCTGGTCAGCGGCCTGTCCGGCGGCGGCAAGTCTACCGCCCTGCGTGCGCTGGAAGACCTGGGCTGCTATTGCGTCGATAATCTGCCGGCTGCACTGTTAAAGGAATTTGCGCTTCAGGTTGGTAAAAATCCTTCAATCTATTCCAAAGTAGCACTCGGAATTGATGCTCGTTCGCGCGATCCGGAACTCGAGGAAATTCCCACCTGGCTTGATGAACTGTCACAGACCGGATTGAAATGCCAGTTGCTATTCCTCACCGCGGACACAAAAGCCATCATCAAGCGGTTCAGTGAAACCCGGCGGCGTCACCCACTGACCACCGACGAGTGCGCGCTTCCCCAGGCCATCGAACTGGAAAAAAGCCTGCTCGAGCCCCTCCGGAGCAAGTCGGACTGGGTGATCGACACCAGCGATACGAATATTCATCAATTGAGACGACAGGTGTGGAAATGCGTGGGAGGCCAAAGCGATTCCATGACCATCGTGCTGGAATCCTTTGCATTCAAGCGAGGCGTGCCCCAGGACGTTGACTTTGCCTTTGACGCGAGAAACCTGCCGAATCCCCACTGGGTTGAAGAACTGCGCAACCTCAGCGGGCTGGATGATGCTGTGCAAACCTGGCTGGAACAGGACGAAACGGTTGGACAAATGTATGCGGACATCGAAAAGTTCCTGCTCACCTGGCTGCCCGAATTTCGCAACAGTCAACGCAGCTACGTGACTGTGGGTATCGGATGCACGGGCGGAAGGCATCGTTCCGTCTACCTGGTTACCCGCCTCGCTGCACGACTGCGCTCCCGGTTTGAACGGGTGATGACACACCACCGGGAACTGCAGGCATGACTGTGGGCATCGTCGTCGTGACTCATGGCCAGGCCGGCGAGGCGATGCTCAAGGTTGCAGAATTCATCCTGGACCACCCGCTGACGGGTATCCGTTTCATCCCATTCAATCAATCTGAGTCCCACACAACCGGGAACGAGGAATTGAAGGCGGCCATCCGCGAAAGCGATGACGGCGATGGCGTCCTGATCCTGACCGACCTGATCGGCGCCAGCCCTGCGAATCTCGTGGCTGACCTGTTACAGGAATTTCAAGCCGTCATGGTTACCGGCATCAACCTGGCGATGTTGCTCCGGGTATGGAACTACCGGAACCAGTCGCTCACTGCCCTTGCCAGCAAAGCTGTTGAAGGGGGGAAACGGGGTATCGAGGCATTTAAGTCGTGATTTCGAACTCCGTAACCATCGTGAACAAGCTGGGTCTGCACGCACGTGCGGCAACACGCCTGGTGAATTGCGCCTCGGCTTTTGAGTGCGAAGTATGGATAGGCAACGGCGACAAATCCGTGAACGGCAAATCCATCATGGGGGTTTTGACACTGGCCGCCAGCAAGGGTACTGATTTGATCATCGAGACCGACGGCACGGATAAAAAGGAAGCCATTGAGTCGATCATCGAGCTGATAAAAAACCGTTTTGGTGAGGACGAGTAGCATTCGCATGCGTTCCGTGAACACAGCAGACACGACATGACCCTGGCCCTGACCGGACACGCAGTAGCAAGAGGCATCGCGATCGGGCGAACCCACCTGGCCGAACGCAATGAGCTTGAAATCGGCGAACACCGTATTGCGCCAGATGGTGTCGAAGAGGAAATTCAACGCTATCGCCAGGCAGTGGATTCAGCCCGGGAACAACTCCATCAACTGGCGGGTCGCATCTCAGATAATGTGGGCGTGTCCGCGGGTGAAATCATTCAGACGCACGTGATGATGCTGAGTGATGCGAAAATCCGGCAAGCCACCGAGGAGCACATCCGCAAGGAACTGTGCAACGCTGAATGGGCGCTCCAGTCCCAGCTCGAGGAAATTCTTTCTGAATTCAGAAGCATGGACGACGAATACATTCGTTCACGCGGTGAAGATATTATCCAGGTGGTGCGCCTGGTTCAAAGCAAACTGAATGATAAAGCGACAGGAAAACCGTTCGAGAATATTCCGGACCGCCTCGCTGAAACACTGCTTATCGCATCTGAGCTGACCCCGGGTGAACTTGCCATTCTGCACGAACGCGGGGTAGCCGGCATCGTGACGGAGCATGGCGGTCCACACAGTCACACCGCCATTCTGGCCAACAGCCTGGGCATTCCCGCCGTTCTTGGCGTGCGCTTCGCCCGCAAGCTGCTCAGGGAAGGTGAAACCCTGGTGCTGGACGGTGGGCTGGGCGTCGTCTATGCCGACCCGGATGAAGCCATCCTGAATCACTATCACCAGGTCCAGCGTGACACCGCCCGGTTCAGGGCGTCGCTGGAGACAGTGAGAGACCTGCCCTGCCACAGCATCGATGGCGAAGTCATCAATCTGCAGGCCAATGGGGAACGCCGGGAGGATTTGCAGCAAGCGATTGAACTGGGCGCGACCGGTATCGGCCTGTACAGAACTGAATTCCTCTACTTGCGCGGTATGGCGCCCGACGAGGAAGCCCAGCTTGCCGAGTATGCAACAGCCGTTAATACACTGAACGGGATTCCACTAACGATCCGCACGCTGGATCTTGGCGCCGATAAAACGGCCGGACCCATCGATTTCTCCCAGCTGCCGCGCTCAGCCAACCCGGCACTGGGGCTAAGGGCTATCCGGCTTTGCCTGCGCGAGACAGACTTGTTCAAAACCCAGCTCCGGGCCATTCTCAGAGCCAGCGCCCTGGGTCCTGTAAGGTGCCTGATTCCCATGCTGACCAGTGAGCGGGAAATCCAGATGGTTCACACCCTGCTGGATGAGGCAAGGGAAGAATTGGATGAAAAGGGGCAGGCTTATGACCCGGAAATGCCGCTTGGGGGCATGATTGAAGTACCTGCAGCCGCGCTGGCAATCGAAAATCTTGGACGCCACATGGATTTCCTGTCAGTGGGCACCAATGACCTTTTGCAGTACGCCCTGGCAGCAGACCGGCTGGATGAACAGGTTGCTCATCTATACGACATGCAGCACCCGGGAGTAATACGCCTGTTGCAACATATTTTCCGCTCGGCAGAAAA
>DAOWGA010000318.1 GCA_030637665.1 Lysobacterales bacterium
AATACTGCCTTCCTCGATCTGGATGGCGCTGGTTGCGGGCTCCTCTGCAGCTTCGTCTTCGCCCGCAGGAGCAACAGGCTCTTCCGTCGCCGCCAACTGAGCGGCCTCCGCTACCGTGGCTTCGTGCCCGGCGAGCCCGGTCAGGTCCGCAAGCAATTGCTTGTCTTCCACGGGGTAACTTGTTTCGTTCCCACCATCCAGTATGGCCAGTCGCTGATGGAATCTGTGCAGGCAGGTTTGCAGCGCAATAGTGGCCGCAGTACTCACTGCTGTATCGTTCTCCTGGCGGTCTTCCAGATAATTTTCAAGACCTCGCGCAACTTGAGCCTCCTGGCCAAGAGGCGCCATGGCAAAGGTGCCGGCCAGGGTGTGAATGGCACGGACCAGGTCCTTACTGACCTCTTGTGAACTACCGGCTGACAGGCCGGAAACGAGTACTTCCAGTTCGGTCAGATTCTGTTGCACCTCTGCAATCATCAGCTGCAGTAGTGTCGGATCCATTTGTGCAACCGGCAGCTGATCTTCGGGTTCGGGTGCTGGCTCTGGCGCCCGGGCCTCTTCCGCTTGTGCCGTATCGTCGGGGGTATCTTTCAGACGAGCTTCGACTTCACTGTCGGTCTCGAGCGTCAGTTCGCTTACATCCGTGGCAGCGGACGTCAGGCCGGCAGGTAACTCGGCTTCCAGCAGACTCAGCTGTGGTTGATTGCCGTTGGCCAGTTGCCTGGCGAAGTCGTTCAGGGCCTTGATTCCCCCGGCACTCAGTTCGCTTGTTTCACCCAGCATCCTGCTCCTGAAGTCGCCGAGGGAGGCAATTGCCAGCTTGATGGTCTGGCTCACAGGGTTGCTGCAGCTGACCTTGTTTTCGATAAGCTTGTTGAGCAATCCCTCGATTTGCCCGGAGAAATCGCCGACTTCCGTGGCACCTACCATGCGGCCGCTACCCTTCAGCGTATGGAACCCGCGCTGGAGCTCAGACAGGACACGACTGTCGGAGGTATTCTCCAGCCAGACGGGCAATTGCTGCCTGAGCTGGTCCGCAACCGAATCGAATTCGTCGAGGAAAATGCCGAGCATGGTCGAATCGATCTCCGGCATGCCCTGGTCCTGTGTTTCCTGCGCCGTCGCTTCGGCCGGTACCTCGGGTGGCGCCTCGGCCGGTACTTTGGCTAACTTTTCTGCGGGTATTTCGGCCGGGCGGTATGGCAGTTCCACCGCAGTCGCAGCCAGTTCATCTCCGCTGGCGCTGGCTTCCGGCAAGCCTTCGAGCCGTGAATGCATTATTTCAAGGTAGCGCAGACTATTGGCCTGCTCGTCGCGGCAACCTGCCAGGTACAACTCCAGAGCGGCGACCGCATCGGTCAATGGCTCCAGGTTGCTTTCGCGCTTGTCTTCGCCGCTGGTGCGGGAAGCCAGTTCTGCGTTCAGCGCCCGCTCCAGTTTTTCTGTAAGGCTGGCGACCTCACCCTGGGACGCAAGGCTCAAGGCCCCGGAAATCTGGCCCAGGGGTGTGCCGAAATCTGCCTCGGTATCGTCGTCCAGGCGCTTCCTGATCGCGTCCTGGACTTCGTGCAAACTGTTGACGCATTCATCCAAAAGGCGATTGATAATCTGCCTCTGTTCGTGGGTGGGCAGATCGATGAAGCCTTCACTGCGAACCTCTTCCACGGGTTCACCCAGCAACTGGATGTGCGTATCGAGGATGGATTCGACTTCCAGCAGTTTCTGCGCCAGGGCGAGCAGCGGCGAATCGAGGTCCATGTTGGTGTCATCATCACTTGCCTGCAATGATGGCAGGAGATCCTCTACCGCCTTGGCCGGGACCGGCAGGTTGAGCATGTGGAGCGTGTCAGCCAGTTGCTGTAATGAGGCCAGGCTTTGCCCCCGCTGTTCAGCTTCCACCCGGCCGGTGCGCAGTTCCATGTCCAGCGTATCCTTGACCTGGCCCAGTTCCTCCCGAATTGCGTCACCGATGGAGCGAAACAACTCGGCATCACGGCCGGTGACCGCGCCGCGAGCGCGTAAAAGAGCTTCGCGGTCCGGTATCAGTTCCTCCAGGTTAAATCGTTCTCTCAGGTTATCCGTGGCCTTGCTGCCGGGGCGCGCCTGGGCAGCGTGGAACAGCAACGCGCGCGAGAGGGCGGTAATCGTGTCATTGCCTGGCCCGTTTTCACCTTCTTCAGCCATGGCTTTAAGTGTCAGGTCCAGCCTCGCGAACAACCGTCGCAGAGGTAGATCACTATCGATGGATCCGTCCTGCAGGCCTTCCATGATCAAGTGTGCAATCCACCACAGACGGCGCAATTCATTACGGCCCAGGCGGACGTAAAGTTTTTCACAAACTTCCTTCATCGGATCCAGCAAGTGATCCTTTGACTGCTCCTTTAACCAGCCCAGCAATGCGGCCTGGTAGTGACTGCGCATCCGTCGTGACCAGGCGCCGAAATCACGGCCTGCAACAGCATCCGCCTCGCTGCCACTCAAATCGGGAATGATGACATCCAGATAGGGGGCGAACAGCGTGCCTTCCGAAAGCAGGGATTCATCGTAGGTTGCCCGCAGTTCATTGAGGGTCGGCAATAACAGGATTGGCAGGTCCTCGTGACCGGCCTGTAGCCGGTCCAGGTAGGACGGCAGTACGATGACGGCATCAGTCAGCGCGCTCAGAGATTCTTCCGGGCTGGCTTTGCCGTTGTGCAGCATGTAACCGCCGACGGCGATCATTTCGTCAGTGAGAATGGTGGCGCCTTCCTGTTCCATGGTCAGGAACGTCAGGTTCAGGCGCTCGAGTTCTTCCTGGACGATGCGTAACGGGTCCCTTTGAGACGTGTCCTCGGCATAGTTCTCCAGGTTTTCCCGGATGGTTTCAAGGCAGTCGTCCAGGTCCTCGCGAACCCAGCCGATTGCTGAACTGGAATTTGATCCTTCAAGCATCATCCCGTGATCCCTCTCGTTCCTGCCTGGGCAGCTTGAAATCCGCTACCGACTCGCTGAGCTTACTCACCAGGTCCGCCAGTCTGCCCATTGACTGCGCTGTCTGGTTAGTGCCTTCAGATGTCTTGATGGAGACATCCCGGATTTCCTTCATTTGTCCGGCAACCTGCGTGGCCGTTTCCGACTGCGCCTGGGCTTCTGAGGCAATCTCATCGATCAGGCGGGACAGGTCTTTTGATACGGATTCGATCTGGCCCAGCGCCTCTCCCGCATCTTCGGCTTTTCTGGCCCCGCTGACGACTTCGGAAGTTGTTGATTCCATCGAGATGACAGCTTCAGATGTATCAGCCTGAATGTTCTTCACCAGCATTTCGATCCTGCGCGTGGCATTGGTGGCACGTTCGGCCAGGCGCTGGACCTCATCGGCGACAACGGCAAAACCACGGCCGGCGCCCCCGGCGGAGGCCGACTGGATGGCCGCGTTCAGCGCCAGGATGTTGGTTTGTTCCGCAATACCATTGATCAGTTCGACGATGTCGCCAATTTCCTGCGAGGATTCCCCGAGCCGTTTGATCCGCTTCGATGTTTCCTGGATCTGGTCACGAATGGTATCCATGCCCTGGATGGTCTGCTGCGCCATGTTCGAACCTTTGTTGGCGATGGCAACAGATTTTCTCGCCACCTCGCTGGATTCACGCGATTTATCGGCCATGACATCGAACGATTCGGCCATGTCATTGATGTTATCGGTGACGATCCGCACCTGCTCAGCCTGTTGTCCGGAGGCTTCTGCCAGTCTGCTGGTGGTATCCATGGTTGCCTGGGCTGATTCGTCCACCGTCTGGGCCGTAATGTTGATTCCCGTTACCAGTTCGCGAAGCTGCTCCACTGCAAAGTTGACGGAATCTGCGATTGCCCCTGTCATGTCATCCGTTACGGTGGCCTTAACCGTCAAATCGCCATCAGCCAAAGAACTCATCTCATCCAGCAATCGCATAATAGCCTGCTGGTTTTTCTGGTTCTGCATACCGGCATTTACCGCACGCCGACGCTCGCCGGTGAGGATTGATCGGACCATGAGAGCGATTATGACCACAATCACGATCAGGGCCAGTGAACCGGACCACAGGGATGGCCAGGCACGGGAATCGGCGTGGCCCAGGACCTGGTCTGAAAGTTTTCGGGCCACGTCGAACATATTCTGGCTGTCGAGAAAAATTTCATCCGCCGCGCCACGCACCGTCAGTATGTCGGTGGAAGATGACAGGATCACATCGAGATTGGGCCGGGCATCGTCAAAAAGCTGCCGTACCTGTCCCAGTGATTTGGCTGCGCTCGCGTTTTTCACCTGGGCGACCCCAACACTCTTGCTGCCTTGCAGAAGAGCATTCAGCATCTGCTCGAAGTAGTCGATTTCTTTTGTGAAATTATCTGCAGCCGCGACCGAACCGCTGCCCCCGCGCAACATATCTTTGAGGTGCCGGAGGATTCTGTCGGAAAGCACCAGTTGACGCCCGGCAACAAATAATTGCTGATTTGACGCCCCACTCCTGGTCAGATCCCGGACTGCGCTGTCTGTAAGAGACTGGATTTCTGGAATAACGTTGACGAATTCAGTGCTTGCTGCTGCAAGTTTCAGTACCAGGGCCTCGCGTTCGAGAATATTCGTTGCGTTGGCGCTCATCCGGCTCCAGGATTTGTCGAGTTGGCCGAGATTCCTGGACATGGCGCCGGGTAGTTTTGGCACTGATTTCACCGCATTTCCATTCTTGAGAATCTCCATTGCGCCGGCAATGGCGCCGTGTGAATCCCCCAGTTCCAAAAAGGCGTTACTACCACCTTCCACTGCTTCGGATGCTGACTTGGCCAATTGCTGTGATTGAACCTGCAGGTCAGTCGCGAGCCGGATCCATTCCTGCTCATTACGGCTTTGCTTGATGATGAGATAGAAAGTGACCGCCACGAAAGCGAGAAGGATGACCAGCAGGCCCACCAGTGCGTAAAGCCCACTCGATTTCTGTGCTGAAGGTTTGAAAATAGTCGGTGTCATTTTCTGCTGCCTTTTTCCACGCTTCAGGAAAAATCCCTTTTGTGGTGACCGGCCCATCCTTCCTTGTGATTTAACTTGCCGCGCCATTTAAAAACTCTGCCATGCCGATTAATTGGTCAAGATCCAGTTCCTGCCATATCTCCGAACCGAAACTGTGTTGCTTGTTAACAACTTTCTGCAGAGGTGAGTCCTCGGGTAGCTCGGCGCTGACCGCGTCGCTGTCCAGGAAATGTCTTTGTCCGTAGACTTCATCGATCAGTAAGCCAATGGGTGCTTTGTGGAGACTGATCGACAGCAAGCGGCTGCGCTGGGTAATCGGGGAACGCACCCCGGTCAGAATCCAGGCCAGGTCTACTATGGTTAACAGGGAGCCACGTACATTCGCCAGGCCAATAATCCAGGGCTTGGCGCCGGGTACGGGTGTAGATTGAGGAAGCGGCAGAATCTCGTAGATCCGGTCGATATTGCACGCCAACCGGGATTCACCCAGGCCGAAAGTGACACCGCTCCATTCCTGTGCGGGGCCACTGCCATGGCGTTTGCTGGCGGAAAACGATTCGCTGCGTTTTTCATACTCAAGCAGCTTTTCGAAAGCTGTGTTATTCCCATTCAGTTTCATCTGTCCCTTCACTTTCCCTGTTTATGGAAACGGATGTTCGTTTTCGTTGGATCAGGCAGCGGCGTGTTGCTGTACCGCAGCGAGCAGTTCCTCTTTGGTAAATGGTTTGGTTAGATACAGGTCCGAGCCGACAACGCGGCCTCGCGCCTGATCAAACAAACCATCTTTGCTGGTCAGCATGATGACCGGTGTCGATCGGTACTGCGTATTGTTCTTGATGATCGCACAGGTCTGGTATCCGTCCAGACGCGGCATCATGATGTCAACGAAAATCAGATCGGGGTTGTGCCGGGCGACCTTGGAAAGCGCTTCGAAACCATTTTCCGCGGTCACGACATCGTAACCCTCAGTGGTCAGCATACTCTCAGCCGAGCGCCTGATGGTGGCACTGTCATCAACTACGAGAATGCGTAAACCGGAACCGGAGGAATCGCCGTTCATCGTCCCTGTGTCTTCAATTACGTGTTCTTCAGCCATAATTCCTTCCCTAGAAAATTAACCGGGTACAGGCACTTTCCTGCACCCGTCTGAACACAATCCAGCCCAAAATTTCCGGCTGGGGTCCTCTAGTCTACCACTTTCAACCGCAGATTCCAGTAACAACAAGAGCTTATATAAAAGAGCTAAGATTTCTAATTGAAACATGTAACAGCTTCACGGCTTGCAAAGAATGCTGGAACAGCAGCCCCGGGGCACCGATAATAAGACAGTGCAGACTATTTGGAACAAGGAAGGAACTATGGTCGAATCCAGCCGCAATCCAGGCAAGGCCTTTAGGACAGGTGTTGTCATGGATCCGATCGCCGGCATCAAAACCTACAAAGACTCGACTTTCGCCATGTTGCTGGAGGCCCAGAGCCGCGGGCATGAACTGTTCTACATGGAGCCGGGCGACCTGACCGTAGCGGATGGTGTGGCCAGGGGCCACATGTGTCGGCTCAGTGTCAGGGATAACGGCGATGATTGGTTTACACTCGGTCAAAGCAAAAATCTTGAACTCGCAGGGCTCGACATCATATTGATGAGAAAGGACCCGCCGTTTAACATGGACTATGTCTACACCACCTACATCCTGGATCTCGCGGAGAAGGCCGGTGTGACGGTGGTCAATCGCCCGCAGGCATTACGGGATGCCAACGAAAAATGTTTCATTACACATTTCCCGCAATGTTGCGTGCCGGCCTTGATTACCCGCAGCTCGACGGAGATCAAGGGTTTTGTCAAAGAACACGCCCTCTCGGTGGTCAAACCACTGGATGGTATGGGAGGGGAGTCGATTTTCCAGGTGCGCCCGGAAGATCCGAATCTGAACGTCATTCTTGAGACCATCACCAAAGGTGATCGTGACCTGGTCATGGTCCAGCAATACATCCCCGAGATCACACAGGGTGACAAACGCATCCTGGTCATCAATGGAGAGCCTGTGCCTTACGCCCTGGCCCGGATTCCGGGCGAGGGGGATTTCAGGGGTAACCTGGCCAAGGGTGGCACCGGAGTGGGAGTGGCGCTGACGGATCGGGATCGATGGATTGTCGGCGAAGTAGCGCCGCAGCTGGTGCGTCGCGGTATCGTGTTTGCCGGCCTGGACGTAATCGGTGACTGGTTGACGGAAGTCAACGTCACCAGCCCGACGTGCATCCGTGAACTCGATGCACAATACGGCCTCAATATTGCGGGTGATTTATTTGACGCCCTGGAGAAATCCAGGCAGGGATGAGAGTACTACAGGGATGATCATGAACTGGAATGGAAACGGGACATGGATGCAG
>DAOWGA010000046.1 GCA_030637665.1 Lysobacterales bacterium
GGCTTGCTGTGCTGCCATCATTGTGGCAGCCAAAGAAAAGCGCCGTTGCTATGTCCCGATTGCCGCGCGGATGCCCTGATGGGGGCGGGCGAGGGCACGCAGCAATTGGAAGAGGCACTGGAACAGCGATTTCCCGGGCTGCCCGTCCTGCGCTTCGATCGGGATCGCACCAGCCGCAAAGGGGTGATGGACAGGCAATTGGAGGAAGTCATGAAAGGTGAGCCCTGCGTGCTGGTTGGTACCCAGATGCTGGCCAAGGGGCACCATTTTCCCAACGTAACCCTGGTCGTAATCGTGAACGTCGATCAGGCTCTGTACAGTGCGGATTACCGGGCGCTGGAGCGCATGGGCCAATTACTGCAGCAGGTGGCGGGCCGGGCGGGCAGGATGGAAAAAGCGGGCACCGTGATCTTGCAGACCTTTCACCCCGAGCATCCCGCACTCGAATTGCTGCTGACCCAGGGTTATGAAGTCTATGCCCGCTGGTTGCTGGAAGAGCGCCGGCTGGCGGGCCTGCCCCCGGTGGGGTACCAGGCCCTGCTCCGTGCCGAAGCGCATGAGCGGTCCCAGGCCCAGCAGTTTTTACAGGAGGCGCTCAAGGTTTTTCCACAAGGCGAGGCAAAGGCCAATGGACCGATACCGGCCATAATGGAGCGTATGGGTGGACGCTCAAGAATGTATCTGATGTTACTCAGTTCCAGCCGCGCCAGCCTGCACCGGCAGATCGATCAGTGGCAGCCGCTATTGCGGGATCTGCCATCTGCCCGGAAAACCCGCTGGGCCATAGATATAGACCCACAGGAATTGTAGCCGTTCGTTTACGGCTATGAGCAGCGTGAAAATTCCCTGAAGCCACCAACCGTTGCTGCGATTTCGTCGTAAACTTCGCGGATGCGAGATGGATTCAGACCGAACTCACCATGGTCAGCGACAGCCTTTACAGCCTGAGTGATGTTTGGATTCATACCTTCGCCCCGCTGTTCACAAAGTTCATTCGCCACGGAAATGGCAATTCGCAGGTCACGTACATAGCTACAGGGGTCCTGCAAATTGTCCTTGTGCGGCTTGAGCTGGACGGCATCCAGGACGGTGTCCCGTAACTGGTCGCCCTCGCCTTCGCACTGACTGAGTTGTCGGTGCATATCGGCCAGCAGCATTTTGCCGTGGTCTGTCAGCCACAATTGGCCATCGGGAATTTCTCGCTCGGTCAGCATCAAGTCCAACATTTCGTGTAATTGTCGGGCTTGATAGGCATCCCCCTCTTTTGCGCCGTGAAGATATGCATCCAAAGATGTGTTGATAGTGGCTTCGGTCATGCGTTTGCTGGTCATAATTTTGCCTCCTGAATCGGTGTCACATTCTAGTAGAAGCGCTTGCATGTGTTTGTCGTCATGAATCGCTCCTCGAATCGGGAGGCTATTGGATTCTTGTTTGCAGACTTGTATGAATAATCTCGCGATGAGCTATCATGTTAACTGTAGCAGCCACAAGCTTAACGAGACCTGAAATTGTGAACCGCAAATTTCAGTGACCTGAGGTTCAGTTGGCCACGTAAACCTGCGTGTGCCACATATTGGAATCGCGATTGAACACACGGTGAAAGCCACGCTCTTCTATTGACTTCTGAACAAACTGCGGATCATGAACGAAACTGCGGAAATCAGAGCCAAACAACCAAAAGCCAAAATTCCACATGTGATTGGAAAGCTCGCTGATGAGATGCTTTCTTGGATAAGTGAGAGCGGTGGCGGCGCTCATACATCTTCGACATCCATCCGAAGCAGTGTTGTGCGGCACCTACATGACGTGAGCAACAGTTCATTTTAATTTCAATCTACAGCGAATCTTGTACACCTAACCATAACATGCGGCTCGTACTCAACTCAGATTGTTTCTGACTCATCGCGAACATGGGCGTTGGATGTGGATACGAGCCAGAGCCATACCCTGAGTATAAGAGTAGTTGCAAAACAGATGCTGTAAAAAAGCCCGGCACAGGTGTATTTTTGAACTTTCCGGCATTCGGCATGACCAATGACACTGCCAAATCAGACTGATTTCGTACACAGTCGCAGGGCTGAAAATATGGTCAAAATTTTGTCAGTCTGTATACTCCCCGCTTCAGTATTCGAGGCATTTACGCAGGATTCTTTTTATGGAACGCGAAGTTAAGAACGTGGAGCTCGCCCAGGGTGTCGAAAACGATGCCCACGAGGCATTCAAGATTCTGAATTTGGCAGCCAATGAGTTGATTATCGGCCAACCCCGTTTGATGGAACGCTTGTTGATTTCGCTACTGAGCAATGGACATTTGCTGGTCGAGGGCGCGCCGGGCCTGGCCAAGACCACGGCGATCAAGGTGATTGCAGACCGGATCGAGGGGGACTTCCATCGGATTCAGTTCACGCCCGACCTGCTGCCGGCCGACCTGACGGGTACCGAAATCTACCGTCCACAGGAAGGCAGTTTTGAATTTCAGCAGGGCCCGATTTTTCATAACCTGATCCTGGCTGATGAAGTCAATCGTGCGCCTGCAAAGGTACAGTCGGCATTGCTGGAAGCCATGGGCGAGCACCAGGTGACCGTGGGCCGTGTTACTTATCGCCTGCCACCACTGTTCCTGGTAATGGCCACCCAGAACCCGATCGAGCAGGAGGGCACTTATCCACTGCCGGAAGCCCAGCTCGATCGATTCCTGATGCAGGTTTCAATTGGTTATCCCGACGCGGAATCTGAACAGAAAATTCTTGAACTCGCCCGCCAGCAGGCACGCGATGAACTGGGCGAGACTGCTGCGGCACCGGTGCTGGTGACACAAGAGCAGGTGTTTGCGGCCCAGCGGGGTGTGCTGGACCTGTATCTTGCACCGGCGCTCCAGGAATACATTGTGCAACTGGTTCTGGCCACCCGGGATCCGGGTAGCTGGGATGAAAACCTGTCCAGGCTGGTCAGCTATGGCGCCAGCCCCCGGGCGACCATCGCGCTGGACCGCTGCTCCCGTGCCCGCGCCTGGCTCGATGGACGGGATTACGTTTCCCCGGATGACATTCATGCCATGATTTACGATGTGATGCGCCATCGCGTCCTGCTTTCCTACGAGGCAGAGGCAGATGCCGTTACCGTGGATAATCTGGTCAAACGTTTACTGGAACTGGTCCCCGTACCATGAACGCAGTCCGTCGCCCTTCCCGCGAAGGGGATGGCATTCACCTGACGGCGGCGGAGTTGATTGGACTGCGCCCCCGGTGTCACGCGCTCAGGCTCCCCATGCGGCAGCCTGCGGCATCGGCGCTGGCGGGTGCTTACCGTTCCCGCTTCCGCGGCAGGGGTGTCGATTTTCTCGAGTCGAGAAATTACCAGCCGGGCGACGACATCAGGAACATGGACTGGCGCGTCACTGCGCGTACCGGCCGTGCTCACACCAAGGTTTTCCAGGAAGAGCGTGAGCGGCCGGTACTGGTCGTGATGGATGCCAGCCCCAGCCTTTATTTCGGCACCCGGCGCAGGCTCAAATCCGTGGCCGCCGGTCAGATGGCTGCCGCCGTGGCCTGGTCGGCTGTGCGCAGGGGTGACCGGATTGGCGGATTCCTGTTCGCCCCGGGCTGCCACCGTGAATTGAGACCGGCCGGCGGGCGCCGCGGTGCGATGCGCATGATCCAGGGACTGGTGGACTGGTTGCAGCCCGAAACAAGGCTGGATCAGGACCAGGAACCACTGTCGGGTGCACTGGAGCGAGTGCGCCATGCCGCACGCCCCGGTAGCCTGATTATTATCATCAGTGATTTCTTCAGCATGGATGAAGATTGCAATCGGCACCTGTCGCGCCTGCGCCAGCATAATGACGTGATCGGCTGCCAGGTGCTGGATGTCGCTGAACACATGCTGCCTGCTGGTCGATACCCGATTACCGATGGTGAGAGTTCAAGCGTTCTGGACATGGGGCAGAAGGCATCCAGGAGCCGTTATGAGGCCATGAGTCTCAGGCATTTGAGTGAGCCTCGCAGGCTGTTCCAGAAACACCACTGTGGCTGGCTGGTGCTGCACACGGATGAAGATCCGGTGGATGTGTTGGGCCGTGAGCTTCGCATACTGGTCGGACGGCCGATGTGAGATCCCTGGATGAATGCCGATAATTCACAACTGCTGGATCAGTTACAGGATATCCATTCCGCGGGTAACCCGGGCTGGTGGCCACCTGCTCCTGGCTGGTGGGTGTTGGCCTTGCTGCTGTCGCTGGTGCTGTTTTTTGCCGTACGGGTGACGGGGCGCAAACTGGCCGCACACAAACGGCAGCGTGAGTTGCTGGCCGCACTGGATGACTTGAACCGCGAATTTGATCCGGAACAGCAGGCGCAGGAGTACCTGTCCGGCCTGAACCGTTTGTTCAGGGTGGTGGCCCTGAACGCATTTCCCGGGAACGCTTGCGCCAGCTTGCAGGGCGATGAGTGGGTCGGCTTCCTGATATCGCTTCTGCCGGAAAAAGGGGAAACATCCAGCCTGGCGGTTCTCGCGCAGGGTCCGTATGAGCCTGGCCCGAAATTTGATGCCGGGGCCCTTAATCAACACGTCAGGACATGGGTGCGTTTATATGGCTGAGACGCTGCCATCTGAAGGGCTGACCCTGGTCTGGGCCTGGCTGCTGCTGTTGCTGCCATTGCCGTGGTTGATCAGGAAATGGCTGTCAGCTGCTTCACAGGCGGGATCACTTGCACTGAAAGTCCCGTGGTTTTCAATGATAAGCACGACCGGTTCAGGCTGGATGAAAAAGCCTGTTTTGGCAGTGGCGGCCAGCCTGGTATGGATATTCCTGCTGTTCGCGGCCGCCAGGCCCCAATGGGTGGGTGAAATTGAGACCCTGCCGGTGAGTGGCCGTGACCTTCTGTTGGCGGTGGATATTTCCGGCAGTATGGACACCCAGGACATGATCCTGAACAACCAGGCAGTCAATCGACTGGCGGTGGTCAAGAAAGTCGCCGGCGAGTTCATCCAGCGCCGCAGGGGCGACCGGGTGGGGCTGGTGTTGTTCGGTAGCCGGGCCTACCTGCAGACACCACTGACCTTTGACACGGAAACCACTTCAATCCTGCTGGATGAATCAGAAATCGGCCTGGCCGGGCGGGAAACAGCCATTGGTGATGCAATCGGCCTGGCGGTGAAGCGTTTGCGGGAGGACGCAGCGAGCGAGCGGGTACTGATCCTGCTGACCGATGGCGCAAACACCTCCGGTGAAGTCCAGCCCTTGCAAGCCACTGAATTCGCGGCACGCGAAGGCCTGACGATTTACACGGTCGGAGTCGGCGCCGATGAAATGATGGTGCAGGACTTTTTTGGGTCACGCATGGTGAACCCGTCTGCCGACCTCGATGAAGGCACCCTGAAGGCCATCGCAGAACGAACAGGCGGCACTTATTTTCGTGCGCGTGATGCGCAGGCGCTGGCGCGAATTTATGAACAACTGGATGAGCTGGAGCCGGTGGAAAGTGATCAGGAGGCGGTGAGACCGGTTGACGAGTTGTTTCACTGGCCGTTATCAATCGCATTTCTGCTCGCACTGGCTGCCATCGTGGTGGCGATGCTGCCGGGAATGCGAAGGAGTGTGGTGGCCGCATGAACGCTTTCACGCTGTTGCACTTTATCCGGCCCTACTGGCTGCTTCTGTTACCGCTGGTGATTGTTCTGCCCTGGTGGTGGCATCGCAGCCGGCGGCCTTCAGGCGACTGGTCGCAGGTCTGCGATCCACACTTGCTGCGCTGGCTGAGCGTCAGGCAGGTCGGTGAGAAAAGCCGTGGCGGTGGCCGCTGGCTGGCGGCTGTGGCCCTGTTGATATGCATACTGGCGCTGGCCGGACCGAGCTGGCAAAAATTGCCGGATAGTTCGTTCTCGGCCCGTGATGCCCGTGTGATCGTGCTGGACCTGTCGCGTTCGATGCTGGCGGAAGACCTGAGGCCAAACCGTCTGACGCGGGCCCGCTTTCGGCTTGCCGACCTTTTGGAAGCCACCGAAGAGGGCCAGACCGGCATGGTCTCCTTCGCGGGCGATGCCTACGTGGTGTCGCCGCTGACCAAAGACATGAACACGATCGCCAACCTGCTGCCTGCTTTGCAACCGGACATCATTCCGGTGGCGGGGAGCCGGGCGGACCTGGCTCTGGCCCTGGCTGCGTCCCTGCTGGAGCGGGCCGGCCTCAGCCGGGGGGAAATTTTGCTGGTGACGGATTCAGCCAATTCCCGGCTGGCGGCAAAGGCTCGGGAATTACGGGATGACGGTATCTTCACATCCGTGCTTGCCGTTGGATCATTGGAAGGCGCCCCTGTCCCAAGTGCCGGTGGCTTTGTGAGCGACCGTGCCGGCAACGTGGTCATCGCGAAACTGGATCGTACCGGCCTGCAGGCTGTGGCGGAGGCCGGGGGCGGTAACTACACGGAATTGGGCGCCTCCGGTTCGGAGTCTTCCCTGTGGCAGGATCTGGGCGGCAGTGAATTTGCCCGCCGTGAAGACGCCCTGGGCGAACGCTGGAAAGACGCCGGCCCCTGGCTGGTGTTGTTATTGTTGCCGCTGGCCATCCTGGGCTTCAGGCGCGGCCTGTTTTTCCTGTTGCCGCTGCTGGTCCTGCCCGGGATGTTTTATGCCGGGACCGCGCGTGCAGACTGGTGGGATGCGACCTGGCTCAGGAAGGACCAACAGGCGTACCGGGCTCTGCAATCCGAACAGGCTGAAATGGCAGCTGCACTGGCCGTTGATCCTGATCTGTCGGGAGAAGCCTGGTATCGAAGCGGTGAATACGTGAATGCCTTCGATTCCTGGTCGCGGCTGGATTCCGCTGACGCCCATTACAATCGCGGCAACGCTTTGGCCCACCTGGGCGAGTATGAGGCAGCAATCGAGGCTTACAATCAGGCGCTTCAGCTCGAACCAGGTATGCCGGATGCACTGCACAACCGTGAATTGCTCGAAAAAATGAAAGAGCAGCAGGAGCAACAGGAAGGGGAAGATGGTGAGTCGCAGGATGGAGATTCTTCCCAGGAGCAACAGGAAGGAGATCAGTCACAGCAATCGGAAGGGGATCAGTCTGAACAGGGCGAGCAGTCGGAACAGCAGGAAGGGGAGCAGGGAGAAGAACAGCAGGAAGGAGAGATGAGCGAAGATGAGGGCGAGCAAATGGATTACGCTGAAGCGTGGTCCGAAGAAGACGCCCAGGCCATGGAGCAATGGCTGCGCCGTATCCCCGACGATCCCGGTGGCCTTCTGCGCCGCAAATTCAGAAATCAACATCAGCGCCGTGGCGCGCCGGAAGATGAGACCGAAACGTGGTAAATGAAATCATCAAGACCAGTGGCTTGAAAATTCCCGCTTTTTCAGCGGTGCCGCTGACGCTTGTTTTCCTGCTGGCGCTGATTCCGCTGCTGGCCTCTGCAGCGGAGATCAGTGCGAAGCTTGACCGCAATCGGATCGTGCAAGGTGAAACCGTGACCCTGGTTCTGGGGACTGGCGATCCCAAGCAGAGCCTGGATGCCGATCTGTCCGTGCTTGAATCCGATTTCGCCATACTGGACCGGCGTTCTGAAACCCAGATGTCCATTGTCAACGGCCGCCAATCCGCAGAAGTGCGTTTGATGATTGTCCTGGAACCGAAACGCAGCGGTGATTTGAAGATTCCAGCGATGAAAATTGGTGACAGCACGACCCGGTCAATTGCCATCCGTGTTGATCCCGCCCCGGAACCGGAGCCCGGCGAAATGCCCCCGGTGTTTGTTGAAGCCGAGGTCTCGCCGCTTGATTCCCCGCACTACGTACACGCACAACTGGGTCTGGCTGTGCGCGTGTACTACCAGCAAAACCTGACCGAAGCCGCGATCAGTCAGCCGGAACCTTCACCTGCTTCGGTGCGCCTGCTGGACGAGGTGCCTTACCAGGCAGAAAGAAACGGAATCCGCTACCGGGTGCTCGAGCGGCACTACGCGATCTTTCCTGAGCGCTCGGGCAAGCTGGAAATTCCACCTTTACAACTGTCAGGCCGCCTGGTGCAGCCCCGCTCGGACCGTCTGTGGCAGCCTGCCGTGAGGGGGCGACGGATACAGGTGGAGAGCGACCCCATTCAATTGACCATCCAGCCACGTGCCGCTTCCTTCAGCGGTGATTCGTGGCAGCCGGCCCGCAAGCTGGAATTGGCGCAGCATATTTCGGCAGGGGATTCGCTGCGTGTAGGTGAGCCGGTGACCCGCACCGTGATTGTTGATGCCGTGGGGCTTGAAGAAAACATGATCACTGAGCCTGTCTGGCCGGAAATTCCCAACGCGCGGATCTACCCGGACCAGCCGCAAGGTATCACCCGTGACGATGGTCAATGGGTGCTGGGCCACAAGGAATTTCGCTACGCGGTAGTGCCCGAACAGGAAGGCGAGCTGATCCTGCCCGAACTGAAGGTGCACTGGTGGGATACCGTCAACGATCGCCAGCAGACAGCCGTCCTTCCCGCCAAGGTTCTCCAGGTACAAGCTTCGGCCGTGGCGTCGTTGCCGCAGCCATTACCGTTGGCGCCGGATTCCAGCGGGCTGATTACGGATGGTTCCAGCACTGTCCTGATCAGTCATGAGCCGGGCTACTGGCGCTGGCTTGCCATCCTGTTTGCTCTCTTGTGGTTGCTCACACTGGCTGCCGCCTGGCGGATGCGCGGGGGGCACCGCGAGCGCGCCGTTAACGCAGCGGGATCCGCACAAAGCGAAGACGAGTCGCAAATCCTGAAACAGCTGAAGCGATGCTGTGAAATCAGCGATACCGGTCAGGCGCGTCAGGCCCTGGCCAACTGGCTTGCACAATTCGGTCCGCACAGCAGCGCTTCGGGCAGCCTGCTCGAATTCGCAGCCGGACTGGAAGACCAGGCTCTGCGCGCCAGTGTCTATGCGATGGACTCGACCGGCTACCGCCAGGACCAGGAAGTGAGCTGGGACAGCAAACAGTTCTGGAAACAATTCGAAGCCTGGCGCAAATCCTGGAAAGCCGCCACGGCCGCTGAGAAGCCCCCGATTACTGACCTCTACGCCAAAGAAAACCGCTAAGGTTTTTTCATGACCAGGCTGTCGATGCCGTTGGTGGCCAGGCGGCTTCGCATTTCGTCGGCCTGGCGGGCGCCGGTGACGGGGCCGATGCGCACGCGGTGCCAGGTGGCGCCGTTGACGTTGACGGTCTGGATTTTCGCCGTCATGCCCAGTAGCGCCAGGCGCGCCTTCAATTGTTCTGCTTCATCTGCTTGCCGGAATGACCCCACCTGCAACAGGTACATTTCGGCATTCTGCTGCGGAGCCCGGTCTTGCGGTTTGCTGGAATCTTTCAGCTCCTGCTCCGGCACCACGACTTCCATTTCAGGCAGCACGGTAAAGAAATCGTAACGGGGTTTTTCCGGTTTGACTTCACGTTTTGACAGGTCATCGGCGATCGCCGGTTCAGAGCGCTGTTGGGTCGCATCGCTGGCTTGCGGTAACTCGCTTGCGGGTGTCGGAATGTAGCCCTTGGCCCACAGATAGTATGCCAGGCCAAGTCCGATCAGGATGCCGGTAAACAACCACATCCATGCCGGCGTTCCCTGCTTACCCCTGCTTGCACCCCGTTGTCTGCTCACCTTTCTCCGCTTACTTTTCGCCATTCACATTTCCTCGGGTGCGGAGACACCCAGCAAAGCCAGGCCTTTTTTCAAGACGATACGTGTCGCCAGCACCAGGTTCAGGCGGGCATTACGCAGATTCTCTTCATCGACCAGGAACTGGTGCGCGTTGTAATAAGAATGCAAATCGGTGGCCAGGTCGGAAAGATAGTGCGCCATCAGGTGAGGTGCGCGGAGGCGGGCCGCGGATTCAACAGTCTCGGGAAAACGACTGATTGAGCGCATCAGGGCCAGTTCGTGATCCTCCTTCAACAAGTCCAGGGCGGCCTCGCCGATGGCCTCGTTGTGGAACAGGTCCATCTGTTCCAGGTTGCGGAATACACTGCAGATCCGCGCATGGGCATACTGAATGTAGAAGACCGGATTTTCATTGCTGTGGGATTTTGCCAGGTCCAGATCGAAATCCAGGTGCTGTTCATGAGAGCGCATGATGTAGAAGAAACGGGCTGCATCGGTGCCCACCTCCTCGCGCAGTTCCCGTAAGGTGATGAATTGGCCGGAACGGGTCGACATTTGCACTTTCTCACCATTGCGAAACAATACCGCGAACTGGACCAGGGGTATTTCCAGCTTGTCAGGGTCCTCGCCCAGGCCTTGAGCTGCTGCGCGCAAGCGGGCTACGTAGCCATGATGATCAGCACCCAGTACATATAATGCGCGGTCGAATCCACGCTCCAGCTTGTTGAGGAAATAGGCGATATCAGATGCAAAATAGGTTGTCCGGCCGTTTTCGCGAACGACGACCCGGTCTTTTTCATCGCCAAGCGCCGAAGCGCGGAACCAGGTTGCGCCGTCTTTGATAAACAGGTGGCCATTCTCCCGCAGGCGCTCGATTGCGTATTCGACAGCACCGCTATCTTCCAACTCCTGCTCTGAGAACCACTTGTCAAAGCGCACACCAAAATCTGACAGGTCATCCTTGATGTCAGTCAGAATGTTGTTGAGAGCAGCATCGAAAAACACTGAGTAGCCTTTTTTGCCCAGTAGGCCACGGGCACGTTTTATGAGCGCATCGATGTGTACTTCCCCGTTGCCGCCCTGCGCGAGCGGGACCGGCAAGTCATCTTCAACTTCCATGCCGGTGAAGCGCCATTTGTCACCATTCTCGGCGCGCACCATGCGGGCGATGTCGTAGATGTATTCACCGCGATAGCCGTTGTCTGGAAACTGGATTCTTTCACCACACAATTCGAGGTATCGCAACCAGACACAAAGAGCAAGAATGTCCATCTGCCGGCCGTTGTCATTGACGTAGTACTCGCGCTGGACGTCGTGCCCTGCGCACTCGAGGATGTTGGCCAGGCTGTCGCCATAGGCAGCCCCGCGTCCATGCCCGACATGCAGTGGCCCGGTCGGATTGGCGGATACGAACTCGATGGTCAGATTTTCCTCCCTTGCGGGGATCAGGTGCCCGTAACGCTCTCCCTGGCGCAGCACATCCTTGATGACACCGGTTAGTGCGCGGCGGTTGAGAAAGAAATTGACGAAGCCCGGGCCGGCAATTTCAAGCCGGTCGATCTGCCGTGACATCGGCATGTGATCAATGATGGCCTGGGCCAAGTCACGCGGTGACATCCCGGCGGCTTTGGACAACCCCATGGCGAGGTTCGTAGCAAATTCGCCATGCTCCGGTGAGCGGGTTCGTTCCAGCTGAATGGCGGGTTCGGATTCAGCAGGCAGAACACCTTCCCGTTGCAGATGCAGCAATGACTGGGCCAGCAATTCTTCAATATGATCTTTCACGGAATGTATCTCTAAGGCCCTGGAAACGGCATATTGTAAACCGTTGGGCTATGCAGAAGATATAACATGGATCCTAATATTGATGATCAGGTGGCAGCAACCTTCCGAGTTCCGGCCAGGCTGTGGATAACTCTGTGAGTAAATGACGGGTTTCCGGGGTCAGGACGTCCGATAGTCTTCCGGATGAGACATCCGGTTGAAAGGGTGGAAGAGAGTAAATATATATAAATCAAAAAGATAGGATGCAAACATGGTAAAGAGAGGTTGATTTTCCGAGTAGCTTGGTGATTTTTCATTTACACAGGTTTCTGTGCATAAAAAATGAAGTTAAGATATTCTTTCCCGTCAGCGACTGGTGGTACCATGCCTCCTTCATGAAATCCCCGGAAAATAAGAACATATACCGATTCATGCTCGAGCACCCGCAAGTGGGGGTCCGGGTTTACATTGATGAAAAGGCCAGCGTGACCGGTTCCGTGGTACTGGGTGATGACGTTTCCGTATGGCCGATGGCGGTTATCAGAGGAGACGTGAATCGCATCCGGATCGGGGCTCGCTGTAACATCCAGGATGGCGCAGTGCTTCATGTGACGCATGAAAGTTCGTGGGCGCCGGAAGTGCAAAACCTGGCTTACAGCGCCCGGCATTATGTAAGGCTGAAAGACCTGTACCTTGAGCACAAATCGTAGTGGCAGGCTGGATGGCTTTCGGGTTGTTTCTCGCCATCGGCCTGGCATTGATGGCAGGGTTCCCGGTTGCGTTCACACTGGCCGGTACCGGGCTTCTCTTTGCGGGTCTGGGTGTTTTGACCGGCACCTTCGATGTGGTATTCCTGGAAGCATTTCCAAACCGCATTTACGGCATCATGACCAACGAGACCCTGATTGCCGTTCCGATATTCGTTTTTATGGGCGTGATGCTGGAACGGTCGAAGCTCGCTGATCAGTTGCTGCAGTCCCTGGCGCAAATCATGCGCGGTGTGCCGGGTGGGCTTGGCATCGCCGTTGTGCTGGTGGGTGCAATGATGGCTGCAAGCACCGGGATCGTGGGCGCCACTGTGGTGACCATGGGACTGATTTCTCTTCCGACCATGCTTGCCAGGGGCTACCACCCGTCTGTCGCCACCGGCACCATCTGCTCTGCCGGCACGCTGGGGCAGATTATTCCGCCATCCATCGTGTTGGTAATGCTGGCGGACGTTCTGTCGAATGCATACCAGCAGGCGCAGCTTCAGATGGGCAATTACAGCCCCGAGACGATTTCGGTCGGTGAACTGTTTGCCGGCGCGCTGGTGCCCGGACTGATCCTTGTAGTCGCTTACCTGATCTATCTCGCCACCCTGGCCTGGCTAAAGCCTGAAACCATGCCGGCAGACGAGGATAGCGGGGAAGACAGGGTTAGTCTCGGGCGATTGCTGGCGCTGGCGGCCGGGCCGTTGATGCTAATCGTCGCGGTGCTGGGATCGATACTGAAGGGAATCGCGACGCCAACAGAGGCGGCTGCAGTCGGTGCAGTGGGCGCTATATTGCTGGCTTCGATCAGCGGTAATCTTTCCATGGAAACCATGAAAGACGTGGTCTACCGGACCAGCAGCATTTCCGCGATGGTATTCATGATCCTGATCGGAGCATCCCTGTTCAGCCTGGTCTTCAGGGGTTTCGGCGGGGATGAGCTGATCGCCGAACTCCTCACCGGACTGCCAGGTGGCGTGGTCACCGCCATGATCACGGTCATGCTGGTGATGTTCTTACTGGGCTTCGTGCTCGACTTTATCGAGATCACTTTTGTGGTGGTTCCAATTGTCGGGCCAGTGCTGATGGCGATGGGCCTCAATCCCATCTGGCTGGGCATCATGATGGCTGTGAACCTGCAAACCTCCTTTCTCACGCCACCTTTCGGTTTTTCACTGTTCTACCTCAGGGGCGTCTGTCCCGACTCTGTTCCCACTTCCGCCATTTATCGCGGCGTCATCCCCTTTATCATCATCCAGGTCCTGGTACTCGGCCTGCTGGCCCTCATACCCGAACTCGTCACCTGGCTGCCGGGAGTGATCTATCCTGGTTAAGGCTGATCATTTATCCTCTGCAGAAAAATTTCCTGATCAATGCCAATAGAGCAGGCTACCGAGGATGATGAGGAGCAGGCCGCCGATGCGCAGGTACCAGGTGAGGAAGCGGTCAGGGATTTTTTGCAAGGGCCGGAGGAATCCCGGGACGATCAGGATAAGGGCGCCCTCCAGGGCCATCAGCCAGCCGAGCACGGTGATGAAGACGGGCCAGGTGGAGGACCAGTCATTGTAGGCCGTTCCAATGAAGACACCCGCCGCGAGCATGGCAAGGGCAATGGGGAATAGTTGCCTTGGGCGCTGGATGGCCTCGCGCAAAAACAGTGTCCATTGTTCGTGTTGAAACAGGTAGGATGCGCCCAGGGTCAGCAGGAAAATCGATACGGTAAGCTCAATCGCGTTTGCCAATTGCTCTCCTCCTGAACCGGATCAGATGATTAACGGCGGTTGAGAAAGTATTGTGAACCGATCTCGGTCCAACCGCGAATCGTGTCGAAATAGGCCTTGAATGAAGCCCAGACCTTGCCTGACATTTCATCAGCCGCGGCCAGTTCCTCCAGTACTTCGAAGGAAACCCGTTTGAGTTCATCCAGCACCTCATCGGGAAAGGCGCGTAATTCAACCTGGTGCTCATTGATCAGCGTATTCAGGGCTGTACCGTTCCTGGCTTCGAAATCGGCGTACATATCCATGGAAGCTGCCTTGCAGGCGGTCTCTACGATTTGTTGTAAATCGGGCGCCAGGGACGCCCAGGCTTCTGCGTTGACGATGCCTTCAAGAGCTGAGCCGGGTTCGTGCCAACCCGGGTAGTAATAATACTTCGCCGCCCGGAACAGGCCAAAAGCCAGGTCATTCATTGGCCCGACCCATTCTGTAGCGTCAATGGTGCCGCTTTGCAGGGCCGTGAACAGTTCCGCGCCCGGAATGTTCACCGGTGTGCCACCGATGCGTTTGAGCACTTCGGCGCCAACCCCGGGGATGCGCATTTTCAGGCCATTCAGATCTGCTACGCTGTTAATTTCCTTGTTGACCCAGCCGCCCATCTGGGTGCCCGAATTGCCAACCGGAAAAGGTATCAGTCCAGAAGGCGCGTAGGCTTCGTGGTAGATTTCAAGGCCGCCACCGTGATAGAACCAACCGTTCATCTCGTTGCCTGTCAGACCGAAGGGCCAACCGCCCAGGAACTGGGAAGCCGGTATTTTCCCTTTCCAGTAATACGCCCCGCCATGGCCCATTTCGGCTGTGCCCCGCTGGACCGCGTCGAATACTTCGAACGGGGGTACGAGTTCGTTTCCGCCGTAGACTTTGACCTTGAGTCGGCCATTGCTGAGCTTGCCGATCAGGTCTGCCAGATGGGTAGCGCCGGTACCCAGGCCAGGGAAGTCCCGCGGCCAGGTGGTCACCATTTTCCATTCGATGGCTTCAGCGGCAGGGCCTGCAGTGCTCTCGGCACAGTCTGAGACACCCGCTTTGCCGCCGCAGGCAGAAAGAAGCCCTGCAGTTCCGGCCAGGCCTGCGACGCCGGCTGTTTTCACAAATTTTCTTCTGTCCATTTTGCTTCCGTCTGCTACACGCGGGTGGGTTTCATCTCGCCGTGGATTCTGCCATCCGGGATCAGCAAGCCGGGTGACCCGGCGGGTTCATGAGAATCGTTGCCCAGGTTGATGAAATCGAAAAGTTCATGATCCGCCAGTTGCGACGGGGAGACATGACTGATCGCCCTGAAAATATTTTCGATCCTGCCGGGGTGAGCCCGCTTCCATTCAGACAACATCGATTTGATTTGCTGGCGCTGGAGCTTCGGTTGTGTACCGCACAGGTCACAGGGAATAATCGGGAATTTTTTCGTCTCTGCGTAGCGCGCGATGTCTTCTTCAGTGCAATAAGCCAGCGGACGGATCACTACATTCTGGCCATCGTCAGACAGCAGTTTTGGTGGCATGGCCTTGATTCGCCCACCGTTGAACAGGTTGAGGAAAAGGGTTTCGATAATGTCGTCGCGATGGTGGCCCAGGGCAATTCTGGTGACCCCGTTTTCGCTGGCGAAATTGTACAGAGCGCCTCTGCGCAGCCGCGAACAAAGGCCGCAGGTGGTCCTGCCTTCCGGGATGACCCTTTTAACCACGCTGTAAGTGTCCTGTTCAATCACGTGAAACGGGATGTCAAACTGGTCAAGGTATTCCGGCAGCACATGCTCAGGAAAACCTGGCTGTTTCTGGTCGAGGTTAACCGCCATCAGATCAAAATGCACCGGCGCCCGTTTTTGCAAAGCCATCAGCATATTCAACAAAGTATAGGAATCCTTGCCACCCGACAGGCAGACCATCACCCGGTCGCCATCGCCGATCATGTTGAAGTCCGCTATCGCACGACCGGTGTTTCGTTGTAGCCGCTTGCCAAGACTGGCGTCCGAATATCGCCGTTGATCCATCTTGCTCATATATGCTTTTCTTCCAGAGAGTCCGCACATTTTACGCGAAATCAAAAGATGATCCCCAGACAGGATCAAATCAAGAAAGATTGGCCTCTGAAAGCACCATTAATTACGATGCAGTACACTAGTACAGTGATCTTGAATTCAAACGACCCTGGCGAAATCGCCATGCTGATTGCCGGCCTCAGAGAGGAACATCGTGACCTCGACCAGGCCATAGCCCAGCTGGTCGAGGATCCCCGCGTGGATCAGCTTCGCCTGACCCGCCTCAAAAAGCGCAAACTGAAACTCAAGGACTGGATCGCCCTGCTCGAATCCAAACTCATTCCTGATCTGGATGCCTGATCAAAGTAATTGAATTAAATTGCTCTGCGTCCGTTACTGGTCGCTTTCAGGGTCTGGCTCGTGCAGGACCTGGGGGGCGACGCGCATAATGCCGTAGCGAATTTCCTTGCTGAGAATAATTTTGGCGTCTTCGCTCATTTGGGTAATTTCATCACTAAACTCGAGTTTTCCTTCGGGGTTGGTGGTCAGGGTGCCGTTTTCCCTGAGCAGAGCGATAAACTGGCGGAACAGGTTGCGGTCGTAGAATTCGGGCGCGGCAAATTCACTGAGCTGGGAGATGCGCTGTGCGGTGAGCAGGCAGAGCCGCTCGAGCTCGCTGCGGGTCAGGGTTCCTGAGCCATTCTTGGCCAGGACGGCGATGGTGATGTAATAGCGCTCGAAAGTCTGGATTTGCCCGTGTCCCATGATCCTCAGGCGTTGTGCTTCCTGGCTGCTGCCTTCAGCCCGTTCCAGAATTCCGCTTTCCTCGTGTTCCAGCAAAAGGCCCTGATCCTTCAGCCACTTGATGTGGTTGTCGACCGTTTCCACTAAGCCGTCTTCCCCCCAGGGCAGGAACAGCTCCGATTTGAGGAAGGGATAGATCGCCTGCGTGACACGGTGCAGCTTGGTCCTGTCTATTTTTCGCTCATTGAGGAAACAACTGGCTACCAGCGAAGGCACGGCCACCAGGTGGGAAATGTTATTGCGGAAATAAGTCAGCAGCACGGCGTGTTCAGGTGACAATGCAATGATGTCGCCCAGCGGGTGCTGCCGCGCCTCGATCACCCCCATCTCGATGCCATAGGAAATAATTTCCCCGGCTGATCTGCCGGTGTAGGTAATGCGGTCCGAATAGCGGCAATGTTCAAGCAGGCTGAGGTAAAGGTCCAGCTGATCAAGCAGTTCCTCGCGCGCTATCGCCTGCTTCTTCATCGTCAACAGGATAACTGCCAGCAGATTGATGGCGTTGACGTGTGCAGCCTCGTTCATTGCAGTCATGATCTGGTCGCCCAGCTGCTGGACCATGGGGTTGAGCCAGCTGGGTTTCTGATCAGATTCGAGCGGATTGTCCCGCCACCCGGGCGCATGCTTGTCCAGCATGTCATCCAGGAATATGGGTTTGGCAAAGCTGACATGAACCTTGCCATAGCGCTCCTTCACTACCCCGAATATTTTGAACAGATCAGACAGTGATTCTGATTTCTTTTTTTGCCCGGACAACTCTGCTGTATAGCTATTGCCTTCCACCAGGCGCTCATAACCCACGTAGATTGGCTGAAACATCACTGGCCGGGATGATGACTTCAGATACCCTCGTACGGTCATCGAGAGCATGCCGCCCTTGGGGCGCAGCAGTCGCCCCGTCCGGCTACGGGTCCCCTCGATGAAGTACTCAATGGATGTGCCGTTGGCAAAGATCCGGCTCAGGTACTCGTGGAACACCGCTGAATAAAGCTTTTGCGAGTGGAAACTTCGCCGCAGGTAGAAAGCGCCGCCCTTGCGAATGTATCGACCCAGCACCGGGAGATTCATATTGAGGCCGGCCGCCACATGGGGAGGCACCAGCCCGTTGTGGTAGATGAAGTACGAAACCAACAGGTAGTCGATGTGGCTACGGTGGCAAGGTACATAAATAACTTCGTAGTCCGGAGCCAGCTTCTGGAATGCGCGAAAGTGTTGGAGCTCCACGCCATCGTAAATCCTGTTCCAGAACCACGTCAGTGCGAAATAGGCGGCCCTGACGAAGGCATAGGAGTAATCCGCGGCAATCTCGTAAGCATCCTTACGCGCTTGCTTCCAGGCCTTGTGTTCGCTGATTTTATTTTTTCGGGCCTGCTCTGCGATGGCTTTCCTGACGGACGGACTACGCAGCATCTGGTCGATAAAGGTCCGCCGGTGTGAAAGGTCAGGGCCGATGGCTGCACTACGCACACGGCGGAAATGAACGCGTAAAATGCGGGACACTTTGCGCAGGCTCCGCGCGGCTCCTAGGTCTTCATCCGCCAATTTGCGCAAGGAGATCGGCGGGCTGTACTGCACAATGGTGCTCCTGCCATTGATCAGTGAACTGATGAATCGACGGATTCGTCCTCCAATTTCCCAGGATTCCGTGAAGAAGATTTTGGCCAGCCCGGTTTCTTTGTCAGGAGCCCGTCCGATCAGTACCGTGACGGGAACCAGCTGAATATCCGGCACTTCTCCGCCACAAATCATTTCGACCATCCCTTTGAGTGTTTCGGAGTGGCTCCTCGGAGTTGTGCGCCGGACGATAAGTCCTTTTTTTCGACGCAACGCGAGGTAGGCCCTGGCTTCGGCGCCTTCTAAATCAGGCATGGGCCACAATGGCCGGGGCAGCTTCAGCTCTTCACAGGATTTGTCGAGTATCAGCAGGGAGGACAGGGAATAGGAGTCGATCACGTAACAGATCGGTTTTTGTAAATCGATATCGAGGTCTTCAAATGGTGATGGCAGCGATTTCGCTTTCACCCACCAATGCAGGATAGCCCGCAACAGCAAGAGCCAACGAAGCCTCAGGGTGGCCATAAACCCGATTTTAGGAATATCCGCACTCATTCAATCAATGCCAATAACCGAACTACATATTCCGGGCTGTTCATATTACCAGAGCCGGGGTCGGACGACTTTGACCGCTTTGTCAGCGCACAAAAAAACCGGGCTGGTAGTGTACCCGCCCGGGAATCCGGCAGAGCCGGAGAGGATCGTAAAAGCTTTTAATTGGAGATATCAAGCAGTCCACCAAAAGCTGTTTTCATTCATTATTATGAGGTTACGGGCGTATCGTAATCCAGCAGATTAAGTTTTGTCAACGTTTTTATGCGAACCAGGCCATCGCGCCAGAACCCGGGAAACTGGCGCAATCCGCCGGCCGGGGGCCAGGCGGTGGGATGGGAATGCTTTTGATCGGGCTTATAGTGCGGAAGCGATCTGTTGCTGAATGGTTTCCGCGGCTGCGCGCGGATCGTCGGCATCCCGTATTGGACGGCCTACGACAAGGTAATCCGCACCGTCTGAAATGGCCCGGGCGGGCGTGACAACACGTTGCTGGTCGTCCTGAGGCGGGATCTCATCGTTCAGGATGGGGCGGATGCCGGGGCAGACGGTGATCAGGGCATGGTCAACCGACTGGCGCAAGGCCGGTACTTCCAGGCCGGACGAAACCACGCCGTCACAACCTGCTTCCAGCGCCCGGCGTGCCCGCGACAGCACCAGCGTGAGCGCGTCGCACTTGAATCCCAGGTCATCCAGATCGCCCTGGTCCAGGCTGGTGAGCGCGGTCACGGCCAGGATCTGCATTTCACCCTTGGCCTCAGCCGCAGCTCTGAGCATGCCGTCGTTGCCATGAACCGTGCAAAAATTGACCTCTTGCCGGGCCAGTTGGCGCACCGCTGAAGCAACGGTAGCTGGAATATCAAACAGCTTCAAATCGGCAAAAATTTTCTTGCCCTGGGCGCGTAATTCGGCGGCCAGCTCAAAGTAATTACCCGAGAGAAAAAACTCCAGACCCAGCTTGTAGAAAACGACGGAATCCCCCAGCTTGCCGATCAGCTGTCGGGCCTGGTCAATATCCGAAACATCGAGTGCAAAAATCAGTCGTTCACGTGCGGGAATATGGGCTTTAATCGGCTTGATCATTTTGACCTCTGGTGTCTGTTGCCTTGTCGCTGGCCAGGATAAATGACTGGATAGTTTCCGCAATTTGCTCCGGCTCGTCCATGTGAAAATGATGATGGCCGGTGACGGTTTCATGCCGGCCATGGGCGATGGCCTGCCTGCGCGCCTTCATCTTCTCCGCTGAGCACCAGGGCGCCTCGGGGCTGGCAATCAACGACAGAACCGGCGCTTCGATGCGCTGCAAAAAATCCAGGGCCTGTTCATCCGTCATGACCAGGGACGAAATCCAGTTGAGGGCCGGGTCACTTCTCCATTCGTAATGGGCGCCAGCCTTGCGCGCAGATCGCTCGCAGATCAGCCGGGCTGCGGCTACAGAAAGGTCTGAGTCTTTGCGTCGTGCGGCGGCCATTTCGTCAATTGACCGGTATTTGCGGGGCGCCCTTCTTTCCATGCGGTTTTTATGCAAGCTGCGGCGTAAGCGGTCAGCACTGCTTTGCGCCGAAACAGAAATAGGGCCCAGTGTATCCAGCAGTACCGCGCTTCTGACCCGTTCCGGAGCGCCGGCACAATACACAGATGAGACAGCGGCGCCCAGGGAATGCCCGAGCAGGTGACAATCCTCCCATTGCAGTGCATTCAGTACAGCGTCCACATCCCACAGGTAATCAATGAAATGATAGCGGGCCGTCATGTGGCGGTGTTCGGAATTTCCATGACCGGGAAAATCCAGCGCAAATACTTCCAGCTTGTCGAGCAGCGGCGCCAGCGGGATGAAGGATGCGGCGTTGTCTAACCAGCCGTGGAGGCAGAGAACTCGCGGCGCGTTCTCTGTGCGCCAGTGCAGGCCCGCCCGCCGGCCCAGCGGCGTGACCAGTTCAATGTCTTCAGCTTGTCTCATCAGATCACCTTGGCATCAGCCGGCTTGCAGCCTGGCGTATGCCATCACCAGCCATTTCGCACCAGCATGGTGGAAATTGACGTGCACCCGCGTATGTTCGCCTGAACCTTCAAAAGCAAGTACGGTACCCTCGCCAAATTTCGGGTGCTGCACGGCCTGGCCCAGGCTGAACGGCCAGTCCTGGCCCGAAAAACCAGGCGAGCTCACTGGCCGGGCCGCTACGTACGGCCTGCTCGTGGCGATTTGAGGGCGGATTTCTTCCAAAAATTCTGCCGGCATCTCATCGATAAAACGTGAGGGCCTGCAATGGTTTTCGGATCCGAACATGCGTCTGATTTCGGCATAACTGATGAACAGCA
>DAOWGA010000227.1 GCA_030637665.1 Lysobacterales bacterium
GAAGTCTACTATGGAAAATCCACCAATCAGCTATCTCTTGCCCAATGCGCCATGATTGCAGCGCTGCCCAAGGCGCCATCCAGGATCAATCCGATCACTTCACCCGAAAGAGCCCTGGAACGCCGTGACTACGTACTCAATCGCATGTTGGTACTGGGTTATATCGAAGAGCCGGATTACCAGGCGGCGTTAAGGGAGCCGGACCGGGCTTATTACCACGGCGCCATTGCCGAAATATCGGCATCTTACGTGGCTGAAATGGTTCGGGTCAGGGCCTTGAAGTTACTCGGCTCCAGGGCCTACACCGGCGGTTACGTGGTGCACACTACGATCAACAGCAGGCTCCAGACAGCCGCGAACCTGGCTGTATCCAATGGGCTTGAAGAGTATGATCAGCGGCATGGCTTCCGGGGTCCGGAAGCACATGTCGATCTCGCGGAAAAAATCAACACGGCCGATTGGGCTGAGATTCTTTTACCGCATCGGCCGGTGTCCGGCCTGGAACCCGGTCTGGTTGTTGAAACGGAAGATGATCTCGCGCTGGTTTACCTGCGCAACGGGCAAACCGTTGCCTTGACGATGGAAGACATGAAATGGGCGGCCCGATTCATTAGCCGTGACCGCAAAGGCCATGCACCCAAAAAGGTCGAAGACATCATGGCGCCGGGGGACATAATCCGCGCACGTCTGCATAACGATGGCAGTTGGAAGCTGGGCCAGTTGCCTGAAGTCGAAGCAGCGCTGGTTTCGCTGGATCCGCGCAGCGGTGACATCAAGGCGCTGGTCGGGGGTTACGACTTTGCGCGCAGCAAGTACAACAGGATCACGCAGGGCCGCAGACAGCCGGGCTCGAGTTTCAAGCCATTCATCTATTCCGCTGCACTGGAAAAAGGGTTCACGGTCTCCAGCCTGGTAAATGATGCACCGATCGTATTTGAGGACGCAGAACTGGAAAGAACCTGGAAGCCACAGAATTTCAGCGAAAAATTTTACGGCCCCACGCGCTTGCGCGAAGCAATGGTCAACTCCCGTAACCTGGTATCCATCCGGCTTTTGCGTGAAATCGGGGTTGCCTACGCCAAGGACTATACTGAACGATTCGGCTTCGACCGCAATGAGATTCCCGCCAACCTTTCGATGGCGCTGGGTAGCGCCTCGTTGACACCACTCTCGATGGCAAGGGGGTACGCAGTCTTCGCCAACGGCGGCTACCTGGTCACCCCCCAGTTCATCCGAACCATCACCGATAGCAATGGCAGGATCGTCTACGAGACATTACCCTCAGTGATCTGTGAAGACTGTGAACCGGAACTTGCCGCAGCGGAAGAAGATGAAGTACTGG
Source organism: Lysobacterales bacterium (assembly GCA_030637665.1). Taxonomy (GTDB): domain Bacteria; phylum Pseudomonadota; class Gammaproteobacteria; order Xanthomonadales; family SZUA-36; genus JAJRRA01. The sequence goes on from DAOWGA010000227.1 coordinate 1,343, forward strand.
CTGAACAAATCGTCCCCGAATTCCGGCCGCTGGAAATTTCCAGTGGAAAGAAGGAGCCGTATGACATGGCCGTTGACTCCGGAAGTGAATTCCGTAAATTGAAAACAGAGGACAACTTCGCGACCCAGGTCATTTCACCCCAAAACGCGTACCTGGTCCGATCCATGATGATGGATGTCGTCCGGCGCGGCACCGGCGCCAGGGCCATGCAACTGGGGCGCCATGACCTGGCGGGTAAAACCGGCACCACCAATGAACAGCGCGATGCATGGTTTTCAGGTTATAACGACCACCTGGTGACATCCGTGTGGGTTGGGTTCGACAACCACGACCCACTGGGCAGGCGCGACGTGGGCGGGCGGGCGGCGCTGCCCGTGTGGATGGAATTCATGGCCGTCGCCCTTGAGGGTGTCGAAGATAAACCGCCGGTCATGCCCGAAGGCCTGGCCCAGGCAAAGATCGATCCCACGACCGGAATGCTGGCGCGGCTTGATAACAGCGATGCAATCATGGAAATATTCCAGGCAGGCAGGCTGCCGCCCATGCAGGAAATTGATCAGGGAGACGACCAGGATGTCCCGCTCGAAGAAGACCCATACGAAATCTACTGACCGGCTGCGACAAATCCGGTTGGAGGTAGCCGCCGAGGCATCACGTATCATCGCTACCGAAGGGCAGCACAATTACCATGCGGCCAAGAAAAAAGCTGCTGAGAGAATTGGTGTCAGTGAACGGCTCGCGCTGCCCAGCAACATAGAGGTCAAGGATGCACTGAGGCGCTACCAGAACCTGCACGGTGGTAACGCACATGCCAATAACCTGGTATACCTGCGCCAGTCCGCGGTCCTCGCCATGCGGGGACTTGAACCATTCAACCC
>DAOWGA010000102.1 GCA_030637665.1 Lysobacterales bacterium
GAGCGGTTTTTCTGACGAAACATCGCTTCTGGGTGCCGAGCAGAGGCGCCAGGAAGGCAAGGAAGCCGATCGCTTGCAGCCTAACGGCTCGCGCGGCAGCCACGCCGAGCCCAGACCTGATTTGGTGTCAGGCCGCAAAAACCGCGATCGCCGTAAACACCCGGAATCGCAGTCCGAAGTCGAGTTCGAGGTGGAAATCGCGGCGGCACAAGCGCCGCACAAACAGGACAAAAATCCCCTCCTGGAATCGTCGATAATGGCACGGTTGGCACTTGAAGCCCCGGCTGAAGAAATCCGCAAATCAAAAAGCCCCAAACCCGAAGTCACTGACTCCGGGGTCGCCAAACAAGAAGTTTTCAACGGCGCGGGCTTTCACGCCAACCGCAACTTCGATTTCCTTGGTCATTATCAGCAAACACAAAACCTGAATTTCCAGCCGGCAACGGGTTACTGGGCCAATACTTACATACCGGGTGACCCGGAAATCCGCTTGCTCAGCGCCCGCCTGGCCCAGTGGGACCGGTCATGGCTCGAAAACAACGCAGCCCTGGAGCAAGCGGTTGAGCCGGTCAAACAACCTTTCGACGCACCGGCCGACAACGCCCTGGCGCTGAGCCTGATGACCGATGCCAGCAGCATATCCACCAATGATCTTGCACCGGGCCTCACCCGCATGCGCCTGCAGGTTGGCATTCGCGGTATCGAGCACCGCCGCGGCCAGCGCCCGGCGATGAACGTCGGTGTGGTGGTCGACCTGCCCGCGGACGCGCCCGACGAGGTACGTATCGCCACCCGCGCGCTGCTGGATGCGCTGCTGCAGAGCAAGCAGGCTGGCGACCGTTTTTCGCTGGTGATGACCGGCCGGCAGGGGCAGACCCGCAGCCTGGTGGTGCCGGCGACTGACTTCCGCTTCGGCTCACTGCAATTGGCCAAGCAACTGATCATGGGCCAGGGGTCTGCACCTTCTGAAGAAGGCCTCGAATCTTCCCCCCTCGATTTATCCAGCCTCGATCTATACGGGGCCATGCAGCGCGCCGGCGCAATGGTGCAGCAGACCGACGACCCAAGCCGTCCGCTGGGCAGCAGTTCGGTGCTGCTGATCAGCGCCCGGGAAATAGCGGACATCGAACGACTGACCACCCAGGCCCATGAACGGGCCAAAGAGGGCATCACATTGAGTGTCTTCCCTTTGGGCAGCCAGCCGCACAACGGCAATGTCGAAAAGCTGGTGCTGGCCGGGCTGGGCAACCGCCGTTACCTCGAAGCACCCGGCCAGGCGCGGCAACTGATCGAAGAAGAACTGCATGCTTCCAGCCGAGCCGTGGCGAGGGCCGCACGCCTGTCCATTCGCCTGGCGCCTGGCGTGCGCTTGATCGAGGTGGTTGGATCAGAGCGCCTCGATGCCCGACGCTCCCAACGTGTGCGCGATATCGAAAACAGCATGGACCGGCGCCTCAGCGCCAACCTCGGCATCCAGGCCGATCGCGGCGAGGATGAGGACGGCATCCAGATCGTAATTCCCAGTATTTTCTCCGGCGACAGCGTTACCGTGCTGCTGGACGTGGTCACCGACCGGCCTGGCGCCATCGCAGATGTTTCCCTGCGCTACAAAGACCTGGTCTTCCTGCGCAACGGCAGCCTGCGTGGCCACCTGGGCCTGCCTGGCGGTCAATTTTCTGGTGATGAACACAGTCGCGGCCCGGCCGAACTCGCCGTACTGAAAAACCTGTTGTCACACCACTTTGTGAATGCGGTGGCGCGAGCCGCTGCAGCGCTGGGCCGGCAGCAAGCAGCTGAAGCGGTCAACGCCCTGGGCGCGATGCGCTTAACCATTGACCAGGCCCGCCAGGCAATGCCGGCGTGGGTCAACGATCCCGATCTCATTCGCGACCAGCAGGTGCTGGATCGCTACATCGCCGCCCTGGCCTCGCCCGGCGCCGGCGCCCATCAACCTTTCCTGGCCGACTCGCTGCGCTACGCAGCATGGGCGAAAACCCACCGGGCACTGGAGGAGTGGAAACTATGAACAGACATCTGAACAACAATTTCAACTGCCCCATCGGCAACCCCATCAACAAGCCGGGGAACCGCCGGGCAAAAGCCCGGAATCTTCACCATCCAACAACATGGTTTACGACACTCCTGTGCCTGGCTGTGCTGTCTTTCCTGTTGGCCGGTCATGCCCTGGCCACGGAAACAGAAGCCACTGGAATCACAGCCACCCAGTCAATTCTCAAGCCGCCAGGTGAACCCGCCGGCCAGGTCACACTGCCGCTGGAGGAGTACCAGCGACTGCTGCAACAGGCCACCATCCAGCCGCTTTCGGCGCCTTCGAGCTATGCGATCGGGCAGACCGTGCTAAATGTGGTGTTTCACCAGCGCGACGGCCACGTCACCGCCACCGTGCAGGCCCAGGTCGAAGTCGAAACTTTCGAGGACGAATGGACCCTGGTGGCTCTGCTCAGCCCCGGCGCTGCGCTGGAATCCGCTCGTATCAATGGCGCACCGGTACAGCTGGTGCAACGCGCCGAGGGCTTATTCTGGCTGGCAGAAAAACGCCAGAAAGCCACCGTTCACCTGAGCTACCATGTGGATGCACGATTTTCAGACCGCGCTTACATCACCAGTCTGCCAATACCAAAGGCGGCTGCGACCCGCTTCGCTTTGCAGATTCCACAAACCCATATCGACCTGGCCGTGGCCCCCTCGGCCAACCTGGTTACCAACGAAACGGAAACCGGCACCACCGCGAATGGCACCGTACCCAGCACACACTCGATAATGGTGTCCTGGCGGGTGGCCGTGGAACGGGAATATGTGCTGAGCCGCGCTGACTATACGGGTGCGATTCAGGCCACCACCCAGGCGCCAAATCGTGATTCGGCCATTGTCTGGCACGCCATCATCGACGCCGAGATGCTGATCGACGGTGAAGTGACGGTGCCGCTTATTTCCACCGCTACCACCCTGATCGAGCTGAAAATCGATGGCAAGCCCGCCACCGTGTTCAGCGAGGAAGGGCGTTTTGCCGTGCGCCTGGCGGGCGCCGGAAAGCACCGTATCGATCTCAGTTTCCTGTCGGCAGTGACCTATCCTGATGGCGTGCCCTCGACCAGCTTCGACATCCCCGACGTTCCGGTGTCGCGCTTCGAGCTGACCCTGGACGGCGGCAAACTGGTGCAGGCCAATCCGCAAAATGGCCCGGCTGCCAGCGTCGATATCAGCAACGAAAATAAGACCACCGTGGCGACCTTTTTCATCCCGATGAGCACGCGCCTGGCGCTGAACTGGATGGAAGCCCTGCCCGAAGATGTGGCCGTCGAGCGCCGCGCCAACGCGGTGGTCTACCAGGCCGTGCACGCGGCTGAAGGCGTGTTGTACGGACTGGCCTCAATCCGCTATGAAATTACCCGCGGTGAGGCCAATGCACTGGAGTTCAGCATTCCCGCCAGCGCCCAGGTCAACCACATCACCTCGCCCGCTGCCGCCATCGCCGACTGGATCATAGTGGAAGGCGAGGCAAAAAGTGGGGACACCCACGAAAAAAGCGGGAACACCCACATCCGCGTATTCCTGAACCGCGCGGTCACCGGGGAATTCATCCTCAACGTAGCCTACGAGCAACTGCTCGAAGACCAGCGTGAAAATGGGGGCGATGCCGTCACCGGCCCGATTCCCATTCCGGTACCGATTCTGCGCGCACTGCAGGTGGCCCGGCAAAAAGGCATGGTCGCCCTGCTGTCCGGCCCCGACCTGGCGCTGGCGCCTTTGCAACATGCCGATATGTCGGAAGTTGGTGAGAACCAGTTGCCGGCCTTTTTCCGCAACCAACTGGAGCAGACGGTTTCGCACACCTACAAATACCACAGCGCCACCGCGCAGCTGGCGGTTAACGCTGTCACACCCGAGCGTCAGCAGGGCAAATTCAATGCCCAGATCGACACCCTGATTTCGATTGGCGAGGTGACCCTGAAGGGCCAGGTCAGTATCGAAAATGACGTCAAATCGGGCGTGTTGCGCGAGCTCAGCCTGCTGCTTCCGGCCGACGTAAACATCCTGGGCGTGAGCGGACCCTCTATCCGCAACCACACGATCACGGTCGAGGACGAATTGCAGCGGGTGGACATTGAGTTCACCCGGGAAATGGACGGTCAGTTCCGCATCGAGCTGAACTACGAGCGAATCATGCTGGACGGCGCCGCGGAAACCACCGTGCCGCGGGTCGAAGTAGTCGATGCCGATGTGGAGCACGGCCGCATCGCCATCGAGGCGCTGTCAGCGCTGGAAGTGCAGGCCAGCCTGGTCGAGCAACTGTCCTCGCTGGAGATCAACGAGCTGCCCCGGCAACTGGTGCTAAAAACGACCAACCCGATTCTGCTGGCATACCGCTACGTGCGGACCGAGAAACCCTTTGCTCTGCAACTGCGCATTACCCGTCACGAGGAAATTGACGTACAGGTCGCAGCCATTGACGCGGCCACCTACCAGACGCTGTTCACCACCGACGGCCTGGCGGTCACGCGCGTGCAGTTCGACGTGCGCAACAGCCGCCGGCAGTTCCTGCGCCTGAGCCTGCCGCCCGATTCTGAAATCTGGTCTGTTTTTGTCAACGGCAGCGCCCAGAAACCGGCATTTGCCTCAGACACGGAAGCCGACGTAAAAGACGTGTTGATCAAGATGATCAATTCCGCCACCGCATTCCCGGTGGAACTGGTCTATGCCACCCTGGGGGATGCCATGCACAACTTTGGCCGCATAAAAAGCAGCCTGCCGCGCCCGGACATGATCGTCACCCACACCAGTTGGGATGTATTCGTGCCCGCTGCACCCAGTTACGGTACACCCAGTACCAACATGGACATTATTGCCGCACATGTCATTTCCTCCGTGAAAGACGCCTCGGTCGAACTGCTGCGTGGTACCGTGGCCAACGTGATCAGCGGAGAACCCCTGCATATCGAGCTGCCGACCCAGGGCCTGCTTTACCGCTTCGCCAAGCTGTACGCCAACCAATCCGAAGAAGATGCTTACTTCACCATGCGCTATGTACACCGCAGCGCAGGCTTCGCCGGCCTGTGGATCAGCCTGGTCGCCACCATCGGCATCTGGGCCGGTATCGTGTTGCTGGGCATGACCACGACAGCCCCGGCGCTGAAAGAAGACCAAGCAGGCGCGTTGCCGAGCATGCCCTCCTGGGTGCCCTGGGCATTGCTCGCCACCGGTGCTGTGCTGACCGCAGTCTCCATCAGCTTGCTCGGAGCCAGCGTCACGCCGCCAGCAATTTTATCACTGGCCATCGCCATCATCCTGGCCGGCTGGCAAGCCCGGCGCAAATGGTTGTAGGGGGCCGCCACGCGGCCGAATGCCTTGCCATTCTGACTTCTCTTGAGCCAGATCAATGAAGACACCCTTACAAATCTGGATGATGTCCTTTCGAATCCGCGGAGTACCCCCCATGAAAAGTCCGGAAAAATCAGTATTCGAAACTATCCTGATCACTGCTGTCGTTCTCGCCATCGCATTGATGCCCCTGGCGGCGAAGGCCGAATCGCACGGTAAACACAGTCCGCCACCTTTCGCGGAGTTCGATCAGGATGGTGACGGCTTTGTCAGCGAAGATGAATTCAACACAAAGCGCACCGCCTGCATGGCAGCGATGGCAGAAGCCGGCAAACCCATGAAAGGCGCCGCCACCGCGCCGGCGTTCAGTGACCTCGATACCGATGGCGACGGGCAGCTAAACGAAGCGGAACTCGTTGCCGGGCAAAAAGCGCATATGAAGGCCATGCGCGACCAGTATGCGGGCCAGGATGGAGCCAAAGGTATGGGCAAGGGCATGAACAGGCCGACATTCGCCGACCTCGACACAAATGGTGATGGCTGCATCAGCGCCGGGGAGTTTGCCGAACACCAGGCCAGCCATCACCGTAATCGTCACGGCCAAAATCACTGATCGCCTGTACGCCGCCATGCGGCCGAAAGGTGTCGAACACCAGGCCAGCCATCACCGTAATCGTTACGGCCAAAACCACTGATCGCCTGTAGGAGGCCGCCATGCGGCCGAAAGGTGTCTTTCGCGAGCAAGGCCCACTCTTTCAGGTTCATTCCCGACCTGGGCCGAGTATGGATTCGATAAACGTATTCAGCCCGGGGATGTATGCCTGCCGGCTGATGTAGAACCCACCGTTGTGATCACCCCGCAGCTCAAGTAAGACCTTACGCTGCTTGACCGCGGCGTAAATCGCCTCACCCATCGCAAACGGAATGATTTCATCATCCCGGCTGTGCACCACCAGCACCGGGCATTCCAGGCGTGAGGCATACTCCGCCACCGGGTAGCGTAGCCTCGTCAGCAACCGGGTCGGCAGAAAAGGGTACAACCGGTGGGCCATGTCCGCCCCCGAGCTGAAACTGGACTCGATAATCACCGCAGCGGGTGTGTGCTGACTGCCCAGCCAGGCGCCGACGGCGCCGCCCAGGGAGCGGCCAAAAATGATGATCCGATCAGGGGAAACCCCCCGCTCACCGACCAGATAATCCCAGGCTGCCTGCGCATCGAGGTAAGTGCCCTGTTCGCTGGTCTGGCCGGAGCTCTCACCATAACCCCGGTAATCGATGATCAGGGTGTCCAGGCCCAACTGGTGGAAGATCGCGATGCTGTCCAGGCGGTGGGAAATATTGCCGGCATTGCCGTGAAAAAACAGCACCACGCCCCGCGCCCTGGCCGCCGGAACATACCAGCCGTGTAAGCGTTCATCATCGCTGGTGGTCAGGGACACATTTTCGTATGCCAGGCCGATATCACCTGGTGAGGCCGTCAAAGCGCGGCCGGGCATATTTGCCAGGAACACCATTTTGCCCTGGAACAGGTAGATCATCAGTCCCAGCAGGATGTAGATGCTGGCGGCGAGGGTTAACAGGCCCAAAAAAGTCTTCATATCGCTCCCGCATGGCTATTCCGGCTTATTGTAATCAGCTTTTCCTTTCGCCGTGAACGTGGGAGATGCCGAGATAGTGTTTCCTGTCACCAGGTGAGCAAACTTTCTACACTTTACGCGCTTGTGATATCGGCTTAATCTGGCTCGTATGATGCGATATACGTTTATATTATCCTTGTCCTTGTCGATAGCAGCGAGCCACGCCCATAATTTGACTCATGCGTGGAATGAAATGCATTATTTCAACACATCCTGTGGTTGACGCGGGTTATTGAATATTTAAAAGGAGTCGATATGGAACAGATCCCGATTTTGGCGCCAGCCGCGGTCCTGGTTTTATGGTCGCTGGTGGTATTGATGTGGATGACTGCAACCAGATTTCCTGCGTTCGCCAAAGCGGGACTCAAGATCGGCGATGCCAAACCAGGCTCCCGATATGTTGATGTCGAGCCGGCAATGCCGTCAAAGGTGAACTGGAAGTCCCACAACTACACCCACCTGATGGAACAACCGACCCTCTTCTATGCAGCGGTTATAATCCTCGCCCTGGCGGGTGAAGGCAGTGGAATCAATGCATCGTTTGCCTGGGCCTATGTTGCGATCAGGGTGGTGCACAGCATTTGGCAATCGACCGTTAACATCATTTCGGTTCGCGTGACACTTTTCACCCTGTCCACCCTGTGTTTGTGGGTATTGGCAATTAACGCGGTGAGAGCAACCCTGTTCTAGCTGTGAATTCACAGCTAGGGCAAGTGTTAACAGGCCCTGGGAAAAGAAGAAATTAGCCGCAAACTGACTCGTTTTCCGCATACCCCTTCGCGCCGGGGATTTCCTGACCTGTGTCAAAGAAAAGCTCACGCAGCGGACCCATATTTACTATGCGTGGTGGATCGACCCACCGGTTCGCGCGTACGTATTTGAAAAGTTTACGCCTCCGAAACGGCGGGAGTTCCATCTCGTCAATGTTCGCATTCCAAGATTATTGGAAAGGAGGAAAACCATGACACTGAAGCATATAGTTCCCTGGCGCTGGGGAGGCCTTCGGCATTGGGATGAAGAAGATCGTCCGTACGAATCTTTCTTCCAGGAGATGGATTCGTTCCACAAGGAAATGGATCGTCTTTTTGAAGATTTCTGGAAAGGTAGCGGAAGGCATACCTTCATGACCAAGCCATGGCACCACGGTGATCTCACTCCGCGTGTCGACGAGACGGAAGACGAAAAGGCCTTCCACATCAAAGTCGAACTACCCGGCATGGATAAGGATGACGTCGATGTCACCCTGTCCGGCGGCGTTCTCACCATCAGGGGTGAGAAAAAACGCGAGGAAGAGGAAAAAGGCAAGGATTTCTACCGGAAGGAGCGCTCTTTCGGCTCATTCAACCGTTCATTGCCGGTCCTCATGGATGTAGACGAGAGCAAGATCGAAGCAAAATTCGAGAAGGGAATTCTTTATATCGAACTCCCCAAAACCGAGGAGGCCCAAAAGAAGGTCAAACACATCTCGGTGCAAGCAGCCTGACCCACTCAAAATTCCGGGGAGCAGGACTGCTCCCCGTTTTTTCGTAAGATCAAATGGTAAAGGGTGCCGCGCGCCTGGCCTTTCGGCCGGTTTTCAATGTACTAAGCAAATTCATCAATGATGGTTACACCCGTTTCATCGAAACGGTCCATATTAATCAGCGCTTCAGCTGCTTGGTCCAGCCTAATGGTTTGGCTGATCAGTTTTTCCGGTTGCAAAAAGCCTTCAATGATCATTTCCATCATGTGCGGATAGCGGTGTGCCTGCATGCCGTGACTACCCAGGATTTCAAGTTCATTAGCGACAATAAGGTCAGTCGGTACCTTTGCGTTACGCTGCTCCGGCGACAACAGGCCCACTTGTACGTGCCTGCCGCGCTTGCGCAGGCTTGTGATGGAATTGAAACAGGTGACCGGGCTGCCCAGTGCATCAATTGAAACATGTACACCACCACCGCTGATCTCCCTGATCTCTGCGGTAACATTGCCTGATTTGGCAGCGTTGACGCAAGCTACAGCCCCAATGCCATGCGCAAATTCCAACTTCGCATCGGTGATGTCTACGGCAATAACCCGGGCGCCAATCGCCTGGGCTATCATGATGGCCGATAGCCCGACGCCGCCACAGCCATGCACTGCCAACCACTGACCCCGAGTTAAGCTGCCCTGATCAACAATGGCCCTGAAGGAGGTTGCAAATCGGCAGCCGAGACTGGCAGCGGTGACGAAATCAATCTGCGCAGGAATTCGCACGAGGTTGATATCTGCGTATCGAATGGCAACGTATTCTGCAAATGAACCCCAGTGCGTAAAGCCCGGTTGGAACTGGCTGTCGCAAACCTGGTGGTTGCCGGACTTGCATTGTGGGCAGGTGCCGCAGCCACAAACAAAAGGCAGGGTCACCCGGTCGCCGGCCTTCCATCTGGAAACGTTCGAACCAACGGCCTCTATAACACCGGCAAGCTCATGCCCGGGAACGTGGGGAACCCTGATGTCCGGGTCATGCCCCATCCAGCCATGCCAGTCGCTGCGGCACAAACCGCTTGCTTCCACCCGAATGACCACGCCATCGGATGTAGGTGTTGGGTCAGCCACGTTCTGAACGGCTACCGGCCCCCTGAACTCATCGTAGTAAATAGCACGCATGGCACATTCTTCCCAAAAACGTCAATATGTCCCGCCTCAAAGGCTCAGAGCCCTTTATGGCTCACGGCGTTGGCAGTAAGCAGGTTCCCGGCCCAACGAAAGCCATCGAATCCACTGCACTGTTGTTCGAAGGCAGAACGGTATTGGCCGCTTCGAGCAGTGTTTCTGCATCAGCGCATACACCGCCGCATCTTCAGTATCCCCCAGACGGCCATCGAGCGCTTCAATAATCCGGCGAATAAAGTGCTGGCTGCACATGAACGCGAACCCGGATCTTTTTACCCGGTTGTTCCAGCATGCGGGTGTGGTAAATACCCCCGCGATACTTGTAGGTGACATCCCAGGCGGAAATGCGTTCTTCCGTGCGCCAGTTGCGCTGAATCTCGCAGCGGGTTTGTGCGACCGGGTATGGCCCCCCGGAATGGTGGCGCTGCGCGACGTTATAGCCGATGGTCCCGCCGATCGCAGCACCGGCCACGGTTAATGCGGCCTTGCCGTGGCCGCCACCGAACTGGTGGCCCACAACACCGCCAACGATGGCGCCGAGAACGGTCGGCGCGACTGAATGGGGCTGCGGTCTCCAGGCTTGTTCTTCCCAGCAAACCTGCTCATCGACAGGAAAGCGCACGATTTCATATACAGGGACTGCCGAAACTACCCTGGCATGGTCGTAGCCGGAATCCTTGTGACCTGCCAAGGCGGGCAGGCAAGTCAGGGCTAGGCTTGCAGTCAAAAGAACTTTATTAAGACTTTTCATCAAGAAATACTATATGTGAAACGGAATTGAAACGTGGAGCACAGAATAAGCAAGTAA
>DAOWGA010000076.1 GCA_030637665.1 Lysobacterales bacterium
TCGGTGGCTGGTACTACTACTCACCCTCAAAACGCTGGTTGCTCGAAGCACGGCTGGACTGGCTGGATGTCAGCGTGGGAGACTATTCAGGCGGCATCTGGAACAGCTCGGTAGGCGTCCAGTTCCAGGCCTTCAAGCACCTGGGCATCGCTCTGAATTACAACTATTTCTCCCTCAATGCAGACGTCGACAGCGACGACTGGAGCGGTGGCGCCGAGTTGAAATACCGGGGGCCATTCTTGGCTTTGACTACCAATTGGTAAAGTGACAAAGGTCACTTACCCGGTAGGCACATCGCGAGATAATTAAGGTATCCAAATCAACAGCGTTTCGCCAATGACAGTCGTCATCTCCGAAACAGAAGCGCAGGAAGGATACCCGCCATGTTACAGGAAACTAAGTTTCATCTACCCAGTGCAACCGACCCCTTGCAAGTTACCGAGCGGGGTCTCGAAATTCTTAACAACCCCTGTCTGAACAAAGGAACGTCCTTTAATGACGAGGAGCGTGAAACCCTTGGCCTGAAGGGTCTGCTGCCACCATTTCGTGCGGACCTGGAAGAACAGGTTCAGCGGGTGATGGAAAATTACCGGCGCCATACCGACCCGCTGGACAAGTACACATTCCTGATAGCCCTGGCTGACCGTAACAGTACCCTGTTCTACCGGGTTCTGATGGAAAACCTGCTGGAAATGACGCCCATCATGTATACACCAACCGTGGGCTACGCCTGCCAGCAATTTGGGCATATTTACCGAAAGGCCCGTGGCATGTACATCCACCTGCACCACAAGGGACGTATCGCCGAAGTGCTCGACAACTGGCCCAGTGACGAGGTTGATATCATCGTCATTTCTGACGGCAGCCGGATTCTTGGCCTGGGCGACCTGGGCGCCAACGGCATGGGCATTCCGATCGGCAAGCTGGTGCTCTACGTGGCCGGCGCAGGCCTGCATCCTGACAGAACGCTGCCAATCCTGCTTGATGTCGGCACCGACAACGAAGAACTCCTGAACGACCCGCTGTACCTGGGCATTACCCACCGCCGTGTTCACGGTGATGAGTTCTATGAAATTGTCGATGAATTCGTACAGGCGGCCACGGCCCGCTGGCCCAATGTGCTGATCCAGTGGGAAGACTTTACCAATGACAAGGCCTTCCCCCTGCTGAACCGCTACCGCGATGAAGTGCTTTGCTTCAATGATGATATCCAGGGCACGGGTGCGGTCGCACTGTCCGGCTTGCTGGCTTCGATGCGGGTTATCGATGAACACCTCTCTGACCAGCGTATCGTATTCTGCGGAGCCGGCTCAGCAGCCGTCGGCATCGCGGACATGATCTGCGCAGGTATCGCCGACGAGCACAGCATGTCCACCGAAGAGGCCCGGAAACTGGTCTGGATGGTTGATTCCAGGGGCCTGGTCACCACTACCCGCGAGAGCGGTCTTGAAAAGCACAAGATTCCCTATGCGCGTGATGAAGCCCCAGCCGCGGAACTGCTCGAAGTGGTCAAGCGGGTCAAACCCACAATCTTGATCGGCGCCAGCGGGCAAGCGCACACGTTCACCGAAGACGTGGTGAAAACCATGCACGAGCACTGCGAGCAGCCGATAATTTTCGCGCTGTCCAACCCGACGACCAAAGCCGAGTGCACCGCTGTAGAAGCCTATCACTGGACCAGTGGCGCAGCCATATTCGCCAGTGGAAGCCCCTTCCCTGCAGTAAGGCTTAATGGAAAGGTTTTGGTTCCCGGCCAGGGAAACAACATGTTCATTTTCCCGGGTGTCGGGCTTGGCGCAGTGGTTTGCGGCGCAACCAAGGTTACCGACGAGATGTTTTTCACAGCCGCCAAGACCCTGGCCCACATGGTCACGAAGGAAGAGCTCAGAGCAGGAACGATTTATCCGGACCTGAGCAAAATCCGCCAGATTTCACTGGCGATCGCAGCCGCGGTCTGCAGGCTGGCCTGGGACGAAGGACTGGCGCAATATCCGGAACCGGATGACATCCGACAATATGTGCGTGATTGCATGTATCACCCGGATTATCGGCCCTATATAGCGGCAGAGGAGTGAAACAGCCATGCCAATCGCACAAACATTGATTAATTACCTCCGGGATCGCAGCGTGGACTATGAGCTGGTGGAACATGCGCACACTGAAACGGCAAAGGATTCAGCACGGTCTTCTTACCTGCCTGCCCACCAGGTGGCCAAGGCTATCTTGCTGAAA
>DAOWGA010000168.1 GCA_030637665.1 Lysobacterales bacterium
AGGAAGAACCGCCTCATGTTGTCGAAATGTGCTTCGCCTCCATAAATGAAGCTGGTCTGATAGCCCTGGCTTTCCAGCAGGCTGGACAACGTGAAGAAATTGGATTGGGTTTCAGCGAGTTTAACCACGCTAAGCTGCGGCGTCGGTGTGAAGCCGGTAAGTATGGCTTCGATACCCCTGGCGGAGCGTGTTCCGGTGGCGTAGAGCTGCTCCAGCCAGATGCCCTGGCTGGCCATTTCATCCAGCCTGGGCGTCAGGTTTTTACCGCCGAGCGTGCCCACGAATTCAGCGCCCAGGCTTTCTTCCAGGATGATTACCAGGTTGAGGGGCCTGTCCCGTGTCTGAGTGGCCTTTTGATGGTGCCGTGTCGGCGTTGCCGGATCAGGATGTTCACCCGGTGTAATGCCGGCTTCCTTCAGTATGATGGCCAGAACTTCATCATCGTCCATCGCACCATAACGGACACCTTTCTTTTTGGCGTCTCTCTTCTGCTCATAGATCGCATAGAGCAAAGAATAGGGAGAATTGAGCGGAAGCTGGTTTACCATGCCGTCCTGGGAAAACGCTGCGATGCTGGGGTTGACCGGGCGATGATCGAGCGTGGAACGAATCATCATCACTACAAGGATCGCAATGACGGGTGTAAGCAGTATGCAAAATACCAGTGAGACCTGCTGGTCGGACCGGGGATCATTATGCAACCACCTGATAGTCACCCAGCCAAGCAGCACCATGACGCTGGTAAAACCGATCAATTCCAGCAGGTGTGAGCCGGACAGCGTTGCGAGGACCTCACGCGGGTAGCTCAAATATTCCACAAACACGTAATTCGGCCGGCTATCGTACTCGGCAATGAAAGACAGGGTTGAGGCTTCAATAAAGAACGCCAGGGCTGTTGCCAGCCCCAGATAGACAGGCCAGATCCACGCACCCACGCGGCGCAGGAATGCCAGCGTATGAAACCAGGGTTTGATCAGGAAAACCAGCCCGAACAGCATGCCGAGCAATATGATGTCGAAGCGAACCCCCTGCAGGAGGATGAACCCGAATCCGTCGGTAGCCGATACCCGGTCCCAGTGAATGCCGACCAGTAACAAACGGGACGCTGACAGCGTGGCAAGCACACACAGTGCGAGAATGGCGGGGCGTTTGAATATGCTGAAGTAGTTTGTCAATCGCATGAGTGAGACCCCTTGGTTTTACCGTACACAGGATTCGAAATTGCACAAGCCCGAGGTGTCAATCACGCCCGAAAACGACGGGGGGATTATTGTCCTCGTTATATCGGGCACAAACAAGGTAAAATGCGCTCCTTCAGCAGAAAATTTTCAAGGGTTAATCCATGCGCACATCTTCAAATATTTTGAAGAGCATTTTTTTGGCTGCACTTTTCGGTCTGTCAATGTCATCTCTGCCGGTTCCGGGCCAGGCCGGGGAAACTGGCGAAGATCCTGATGATGCTGATTTGGTGATGTCAGTCGATGAAATCGCGCAAGAACTCAGCAACCCGGTCACCGCTGTGCGCAGCATATTCAGTGATTTCGAGTACCGCACATTCCAGGGTGAACTTCCCGACTCCGATTCCATGACCAGCCTGATATACCTGTTTACCCCCTCGATTCCGTTTCAACTGGATAATGGCAAGAATCTCCTGTTGCGCGCTACGATTCCGTTTTACTTTGATCAGCCCGTTTGGGAAACCTATTTTGGCCATCCCATATGGGAAGTCGACCGCAGCTATGCCGAATTTCTGCTCCGTCAAAGTCCACAGGTGACAGCCGACTCAGGCCGGTTCCTCCCTGGGCATGATCACATTGCCGATGTCACTTATGACGTTGCATATGGTGGTGTCAGCGAGCGGGGTTTCATCAGCATGTTCGGAATAGCCGGTGTGTTGCCAACAAGCCAGGATATTTCAGCAAGCAGGCACCAATACCTGTTGGGGCCTGAAGTCGCCCTTGGAAAAAGTGCTGATTGGGGGGTTATTGGGGCCTGGGTGACGCACCTGGTAGACGTTGCCGGGGACAGCGATTTCAATACAAACGAGACAACGGTCAAAGTATTTTTCGCTTACGGGCTGGGAAATGGCTGGCAAATCATCTCAAATCCAACCATTCTCTACGATTGGGAAGCCGACAGCGGCAACGAACTGTTATTGCCAATCGGAGGGGGGGTAGCAAAAACCACCAGGATTGGCCGCACCCCGATAAAATTCGAGTTTGAACTTCAGAAGTACATCGAAAGCTCCAGCCGGTTCGGTCCGGAGTGGTTGTTCACATTCAGTATTACTCCGCTTATCTCCAATCCGTATATGAAGTAATTCTCAACATTGCACATCAGTGCTCCAGCACCTTGTATCGCACCATCCTGAAGCGGTAGCGGCTGGAATCGCGCAGGCGTTGCGCCAGGCGATCATGCAGTTCCGTTTCCCAGGTCGTGTACTTCTCAATGAATTCCCCGGCGCGCTCACTGGACCCGGCTGACTGGATGTTCAGCACTTCTTCGAGCAGTTGGCTGGCCACCGGGATATAGCGATCGTAGTGGATGGTCAGGCGTGCACTCGAAGGATCGAAACTCAACAGTCCGTGTTCCAGAAAATAATTCATCTGCATCAGTTGCATGGTCTGGTATGGCTGGTCCGGCCGCGGCTGGTTCTGTTGCAGGACCCGTAATATGCCGGAAGCCTGGACAGAGCGGAACACGTTGTCATTCATAAGACCCGCTTCATTCAGGTGTGCTGATGTGAACAGTGACACCAGGTCCGCCTTCATTTCCTCATAATGACTGCCCCAGGGTGACAGGGCTTCGTTGAGATCACGCCCATCCTCCGTCGAATCCACGCCCAGGTAGTGACCCACTTCATGCCACAGCGTCCTGTAGAACGGGCCATCCAGGGTCAGGTCATTGGCCTGCTCAGAAACAACGGCAGCGCTGAAAAGCTCTTTCCGGTCGTCAAACAGTTCCGGGTGGGTCATGATGTTATTGCGCAATAATATGGTGCGGCCATATTTGCGCGTGTGGTTGGCGTCATTGGGCAGGATGGTGGCCGTATTGGCGCCCCGGGACTGGCCGAAGTCGGCAATGATGTTGTAGACTCCCACGGGTATGTCCTGCTGAATTTTGCGGCCGGAGCCCACAGGCAGGCTGTCCTGGATTTCCTGCAAACCCTTGAGTGCCGCGGTGAGTTCCTGGCTCTTGTCTTCGTCGCGGGCCAGCAGGCTCAGGCTGAAGAATGATTTCACACCATAAAGTGCATCACCATAGACCTCGTAACTGCCGATCTGTGCATTCAGGTGCCGGAAGCGCCCGCGAACCCAGGCGGCATCACCGCCTTCATAGTCATCGCTGACCAGGTCCCGGGCCCGCAGAGCCAGGTAGTCGGCCAGGTCGGGATCTTCCGGCTTCAGGTCCTGTGCGGCGCTGTTGATCAGCGCATACACCTGCATGATCCCGGGCGCCCATCGCACGGAATACGGCAAGGCATACCACGGCGTATCATCCTCGCCTGATTGGATCGCCTCGATTTTCGACCGGAGACCCGGGTGCAAACCATCCAACATGGGGAACTGGTCCAGCATGCCAAGATCGCGATTCAGGTTCTGACTGTTGCTGCTGCGTATCACGGTGCGCACCGCCAGTAAGTCTTCCGCCAACCCGGGCTGTGCCTCGAGAACAGGATCCAGTTGTTCCCTGGTCATGCCCCGGGGATACATGTTTTTACCGGGTTCTTCGACTGCTACCGGCAGGAACGGCACACGCTCATTGCTCAGCGTAGTAGCGATCGGTCCCTTGAATAAGTAGTAAAGGTCCAATAAAGCCCTGGTTTGCGCTCCGCCCTGGTCCTTCTCTTGCAGTACTTGCAGGGAGTCCAGGGCTTCCGGATGCCTGGAATCCTCATACAGCCGGTTGATGATGGTGCCGGCCCGGATCAGCTTTCCGGTCGCGGCTTTTTCTGCCTCGCTCAGAGCCGCGAGGTCCGGATCGAGCAACACCCTGCGGGTTTTGTCGAGAACTTCGGTGGCCTGATCCAGGCTCCAGTAGCCCTCGGGGAGAGCTTGAGCCAACGTGCTTTCTATCCAAAGCCCGGTGGCAAGCACCAATATTGTCAAAATTCTCGTGTTCACAAATGACCTCTTTATAGCAACACAAAGCTTAACGCCGCAGCGACCATGGTAGTCAGGCCGAGCAGCACGATGTAGGACAGGCCGATGACCATGTACTTGGCAACAGTCATTCCCCAACTCTGCTGGTAGACTCGTTTCAAAGACAGCAGGAAGTAGATTGGCGTCCAGGTGAACAGGGAGATATTGAACCAGAATACCGCTGTCGTGACCATGCCCTCTTCACTGGGCTCAAGCCAGCCCGCCAGCGAATTCGACAGCATACTCAGCAGGAACACCACGAACAGGAAAGAGTGATTGTGCAGGGCCAGGATCAGGTGCTCGACGTAGTACTTGCTGGCAAACAGGTACCAGAACTTAAACAGCAGGGCCACCAGCGGAAGCAGGATAAAGGTTGCCGCCGGCAGCACATCGAAGATCTTGTCGAGCATCAGGTTGGGGTTGGCTTCGATCTCTTTGCCTTTTTGAGGGGATTCTTCAATTTCATCATTGATCCAGTTATTGACGAAATCTGGTACAAGCGGAACGATGACCGGGTTCAATTCCTTGTCCCAGGGTTCACCGTTGATGTTGATTCCGTCTTCGTCGTCGTCATCGCCCAAATCCATTTGTATCTCGATGGAATCATCGTCTGTTTCCGGCTCATCGGCTGCTGTGGCTTCATCAGCTGCCGCTGCTCCGGCGACAGCGACATTAAGTTTATCCGCCAGGCCCGGTTCCAGTTTGTTCAGAGTTTCGCGTACTTTTTCAAGTTCCGCCTCGTCATCCACGCCGATGTGAATGATGCCCGCCCCGTCGCCCGGTTCGCCGTCGCCGGAATTGATCTTGATCGCACTGCCTGCCAGCATCGCCGCCAGGATAAAGAAAGCCATGCTGGTGAAAATGTACAGCCGTAATGGCGGCGTATAACGGAAGCGCCGCCCATCCAGGTAGTCACGGGTCAGCTTGCCCGGATGCAACAGGAGGGATTTCAAGGTGCGCATCATGCGTGAATCGAGGTCGAGGAAATCCTCCATGAGCTCGCGCATCAGCACAGGGAAAAAGCGCATGAAATTCTTGTCCGGCTGGCCGCAGTAGTAGCAGAAGGGTCCCTGCAGCTCCGTTCCACAATTCAGACAGCGGGGTGAACCTTTCAGGCGCTTTGGTGGAATCGTCAAAGACTTGACCGGTCCACTTTCTGCAGGCGGCGGGGATTCCATCTCTTGTGTGTTCTCTTCCGTCATGATTTCCTTTGTGCCTGCTCAAGCATGCCGGCGCCCCTCATCCAGTCAATTGTTGCC
>DAOWGA010000336.1 GCA_030637665.1 Lysobacterales bacterium
CGCCGTCCGGTGTAGGAAATCCTCCCTCTCAGGTTTTGAGAACAGCCTGGGTTTTAATAAGCTCAGGCAACATGAAAAATTTAGAGGGAGCCTTACATGAAAATGAATCAGGACATGATTGGTAAAACCATCAGCGGCGTTGTGGCCGTTACCCAGCCAGGGGAAAAAGCCCGGGAAATCTGGATGCTACAATTCTCGGACGGCACGCACGTGGAATTTGTTTCGCCCACCGCGAGGCGTGCGTTACGGCGCTCTTCACGAAGCAGGAAAGCCGTCATAAAACAGCCGCCGAACAGCCTTCAGCTGGTCTTGAATGTGGCCTGAAAACTTATCCACAAAAGCTGTGGATAACCCTGTGAGAAAAGTCACGAGGCGGCAAGTGGCGTGCGAGTCACTCCAAATTGATCAAATTTTGAACACCTAAAATTAAAGTTTTAAAATCAATATCTTATGATTAGTGCTCTCGAAGCCTGACAAGTTTGGCGGTGCAAAAATCGTGGTGCAAAGACAATCAGTGACTTGTGTATAAACAATTCGAAACCAATCGAGCAATGGGACGTAACTTGTTGAAAAAAGTTTTTTGCCCGACTGAAATAATAGATGTCTTTTCCGACATCAATTGCGGTCGCCGCCGGAACTCTCCTGCGCCAGATCTGCGAGCCCGATGTCCACTACCCAGGCATCCAATTGGTCCAGAATTCTCTGTGCTTCCGGTTCGTCGCGCTTCTGTTCTCTGGCCTCCGCCATGGCCTGCCTGAAATCCTTCAGGGTGAAATACGATGGATCATCTGTTTCGACCAGGCGGGTCCTGCGATCCTGCTCCCAGAGCCTGGTCTCTTCCATCGAAAGAGTTGCTGGGTAATTTCGCGCGCGGTAGCGAAACAACATCACGGACAAACGCAGGTCCTGGAAAGACCAGAGGTGCCCGCCGAGGTCCCCGGACGGCACATTCAGTATTTTCTTCATGAGATGTTTATCGGCCGTTGAGAAAAAACCACCACTGTAAATCATTCGATCCGGGTCGTTCGTGTCCTGACCATCTGCAAACGGAGCGGAGAACACTTCAGCAATCTTGTGACGCACACCGGCCAGCGCAGAAATCAATTTTTCCTCGTTTCGCCGGCAACGCTCCGGGTCCAGTTGGATTCTCTCCAGGTCGACGCCCTTAAGCGTAGAGCGAGGCGCCACCATGGGTAGCTGGTTGCTGTGAATTGCCTTCAGTGGCAGCCGCTCCATCCCCTCGGGCAAATCGGCAGCCGGGGTGAACACCAGGTCATGAATAACATCGGCCGGCTGCTCAATCAGGGGAGCAGGGTCGGCCATGAGATCGAAGGCGATCACAGACTTGGGCCGGCCGGGATATACAGCCAGGGGCAGCACCAGTGTCGTGCAACCCCGAACGGCCGGAATTCGTGAAGACGTGTGCAGAAGCGCCCTGGGCTCCACCGGATCCAGCAGGCGTGCAAGCTGCTTCTGGTCACGCAGGCCAAGCGCCCAGTCAAATAAACGAGGCTGGCTTTTTCGTAGCAGCCGGGCCAGATCAATGGTTGCCCGCACATCCGCCAGTGCGTCATGCGCACCTTCATGCGCGATACTGTTTGCAGCGCTGAGGTCTTCGAGCCGGAAACTCGGCTTGCCGGCTTCGTGCATCGGCCACTGCAGGCCGTCCGGTCGCAAGGCGTAATACATACGCGCCAGATCGATCAGATCCCAGCGGGAGTTGCCGTTCTTGTATTCGCGCTCATAAGGATCGCGCAGATTCCGGTAAAGCAGGTTACGCGTGAAAACATCATCGAATCGAATGCTGTTGTAGCCCACGCTGCAAGTGCCGGGCTGCATCATCTCACCCAGAATATTCTCGGCAAACCGGGTCTCGACGACGCCCTTGTTGCGTGCCACCTGCGGCGTGATGCCGGTAATCAGGCATGCCATTGGATGCGGCAGAACGTCATCGGCAGGCGAGCAATACCAGACTACCGGGTCGCCGAGCGGATTGAACTCAGCATCGGTGCGCTGCGCGGCGAACTGTGCCGGCCGGCCCACCCTCGCCCGAGCACCGAAAGATTCGTAATTCTTCTATAGTATTTAAACGGGATCTTTCATGCACTATGCAGGCTGCACAGCCTGGCGGCGGCTGAAAGCGTGTGCAATGGTTGACTGGTCGGTGAATTCGAGTTCTCCGCCCAGGGGAACTCCATGGGCGATGCGGCTGACGGCAATATCGTTTTTCTCCGCCATGCGTTGCAGATAATAAGCAGTGGCTTCACCCTCCACGGTCGGATTGGTGGCGATGATCATTTCAGCGGGAGGCTTATCCCTCAAGCGCTGAGCCAGTTCATCCAGGCCCAGTTCGGCGGGGCCAATGCCATCCAGTGGCGACAAACGCCCCATTAAGACAAAGTAAAGGCCCCGGTAGCCAGCGGCCTGTTCGATGGCCCTCACATCGCCGGGGGTTTCCACCAGGCACAGCAAGGATGCATCGCGTTGATCGTTCGCACAAATGCTGCATACTTCATTTTCGGTCAGATCACGGCAAACGCTGCAGCGCCCTATTCTTTCCATCGCCGTTTCCAGTACCGCGGACAGGTGCAGGCCGCCTTCGCGATCGCGTTCCAGCAGGTGGAGCGCCATTCTCTGGGCGGACTTCGGTCCGACACCGGGCAGGCAGCGCAATGCTTCAACCAGTTGTCCCAGGAGTGATTGAGAAGGCGCGTGCATTAATTACTTCATCTAGGATTTCATTGGGCAGGTAGAGGCATCATTTCCGGCCTGGGCAGCAACCATGTCAAAAAGGCAGCTTCATACCGGGCGGCAGGGGAATACCGGCTGTCATTTCAGACATTCTTTCCTGCGTGGTCGCCGCCACGCGGTTGACCGCATCGTTCACGGCGGCAGTTACGATGTCTTCGAGCATTTCCCGGTCATCCATCAGAGTCGCATCAACCTGGATCCGGCGAACGGCATGTTTGCCGTTCATGGTGACTTTGACCAGGCCGCCTCCGGCTTCCCCGGTCACTTCCAGCTTGCCCAGTTCTTCCTGGGCTTTTTGCATTTCCTGCTGCATTTTCTGAGCCTGCTGCATCAGGCCTGCCAGTTGTCCTTTCATTGGGGTATGGTTTCCTTAATTCTGGTTTCCCTTGCTACTGAAGGGGCTGTATCGAATCTTCAACAATGTGTGCGCCCAGTTGCTCTTTCAAGGCCTTCACAGTGGGGTCGTCGTTGATGGCTTTTTCAGCCTCACTCATGTTCTGCCGCGTTTTCTGTTCATCCAGCGCCGCGGCGGTCACGATGTCCCGGCCTTCACTGTCGATCAACTTGATACGCACCGGATGGCCTATTTTCTCGCTGATGGCCTGGCCCAGCCGATTGACGCAATTTTCGGAACCCAGGTGTCTGAGCGAAGGTGAGATGACGAAATCCCAGCAGTCTTCCGATCGGGCCTGTAAATGCACATTGCGCGCCAGTTCCCGAGCCTGCCCGCTGATGTCAAGATTCCCCTGGAGAGAAACCCACTCGTCTTCTTCAGTAGAAGAAGCCGCCGGTTCCTGCGGCTCTCTGAATTCCAGGCTGGCCGGTTCTGTGTGGGCGGGCGGGTTGTTTTCCACCGGGGGCATGCTGCACGGAGATGAAAATAATTCCGGCTCAAACGGCTCTTTCGGAGCCGGTTCAATAGCTGGTTTTGCCGCTTCGGGTTTGGGTTGAGCGGCCGGCGAGATTTTCACAGCAGCAGGTTTCACCCCCTTCACCGGACCCGAGTCCGAACCTGCTGATTCTGCGGCGGCCGGGCGGAAAGCGAGCATACGCAGCAAAGTCATCTCCAGACCGGTGCGCGGGTCGGGAGCCAGCCCGAGTTCATTGCGGCCCTTGATCGCGATCTGGTAGAACAGCTGGGCATCCTCAGCGGAAAGCAATTCCGCCAGGGCAGAGATGGCTGTCCAGTCGCTGCGCTCGGGATCGCGGTAGCCCGGCACACACTGGACCAGTGTTACCCGGTGCAGAACTTCGGCCAGGTTCAACAGCACGGTCTCCAGGTCGCAGGACTGGGCAACCAGTTCCTCGACAACGGCGAGCAGGCTAGCCGCGTCTTCCGAAGCCAGCGCGCGGATCATGGTGGTCACATGTTCGTGATCAACCAGGCCGAGCATTTTTTCAACATCCGACATCGTCAGCTTGCCGCCACCAAAAGCAATGGCCTGGTCCAGCAGGCTGAGGCCGTCTCGCATGCTGCCATCCGCGGCCCGCGACAGACTCACCAGTGCTTCCGGCTCGGTCTCGACACCCTCTGATTCGACGATCAGTTTCAAGTAGTCACCGATCTGTGCGGGCAGCAGCCGGCGCAGGTTGAAACGCAGGCAGCGTGACAGGATCGTAACCGGGATTTTCTGGGGATCGGTGGTGGCCAGCACGAACTTGACGTGAGGGGGCGGCTCCTCCAGTGTTTTGAGCAGCGCGTTGAAACTACTGGCGGAAAGCATGTGTACTTCGTCGATGATGTACACTTTGTAGCGGCCCCGCGTGGGCGTGTACTGCACTGATTCCAGTAATTCGCGGGTGTCATCGACCTTGGTGCGGGAGGCAGCGTCGATTTCCATCATATCGATGAACCGGCCTTCATCGATGTCGATGCAACTGGAGCACTCACCACAGGGCCTGGAACTTACCCCGGCCTCACAATTCAGGCATTTGGCCAGGATGCGCGCAATGGTAGTTTTGCCCACGCCACGCGTTCCGGTGAATAAAAAAGCATGGTGCACACGATCCTGGTCCAGTCCGTTGATCAGGGCCTGTGACACGTGTTCCTGCCCAACCAGTTGATCAAAGGATTTGGGGCGCCATTTCCGCGCCAGGACCTGATAGCTCATAAGATGTTGAATGACTGGTTGCGATTACAGATGTACATGGAAACCCAACTATAACAGACGGACCCCACCAGGGGGTGGCAACCCCTGCCAGCCACACCCCGGCGCCCGAGTCCATTGTTGCCGCTGCTCCCTTCCGGGCCTGACGGGGTTCACAACTTGTCGTCGCGAGGGGGCCAACAGGGGCCACCATAGAAGTCCCCTGAAACTGTTTTCGGCCAGGCCGAAGCAGCGGGGAAAGGCATTGTGCCGCAAGGTCCCGGGGGGTGCAATATATATGGCTCAGATTATTGCAGCTGGGGTTCGAGTATGGCCCAGACTTTTTCTACCAGAATGGGTTGAGCCTCGATTGAGGGATGGATGCCATCGGCCTGCATCATGCCCGATTCCAGTGCGATGCTTTCCAGCATAAAAGGTAACAGTATGACGCCATACCGTTCGGTCAGCAGTGTGTAGGTGGCCGCGAATTTTTCGGTGTAGCTGTGTCCGTAGTTGGGAGGAATACGCATTTCCGCGAGTATGACTTTGGCGCCGGCAGCCTGGCTTTGCTCAATCATCGCAGACAGGTTCTTTCGCGTCTCCTCAACAGGTAAGCCACGCAATCCATCGTTACCGCCGAGTTCGATCAGGACGATGGCTGGCTGATGCATTTCTATCAGTCGAGGCAGTCGCGCCGCTCCACCCCGGGTGGTATCTCCGCCGATGCTCGAGTTGAAAACTCGATAAGCATAACCATGTTGATCTAAGCGGCTCTGCAGCAGGCTGGGCCAGGATTGGCTGATTTCCATGTTGTAAGCGGCACTGATGCTGTCACCGAGAATCAGGACCGCGGCTGAATCGCCAGCATTTGCGATAATGGGCAAGGCTGCCCATGGCAAGCTGAGCGGCAATCCCAACAGTAAGGCAAGCCACATTCTTTGCACTAACTCTGGCCAACGACATTTGAAACGCATGAACACCTCTGAATCAGTATTGAAAGTACAGAAACTCAGCAAACAGGTTAGCAGCCCGGAAGGGTTGCTCACCATACTTGACCGGGTCAGCCTGGAAATCACCCGCGGGGAATCCATTGCGATCGTGGGCGCATCCGGTGCCGGCAAGTCTACTCTGCTGGGACTACTGGCTGGGCTGGATGTTCCCAGCGAAGGGAAAATCTGGTTGGGCGATGAAGAAATCACTGCCCTGGACGAGGATGGCCGCGCCGCTTTACGAGCCGACAACGTCGGTTTCGTATTTCAGTCCTTCCACCTGATCCCTTCGCTCACTGCGAAGGAAAACGTCATGTTGCCCCTGGAACTGACAGGAGCCGGGAACGCGGCGGAGGCCGCTTTGCAAGCACTGAGAAATGTCGGCCTGGAAGCCCGCAGCAGCCATTACCCGCACCAACTGTCCGGCGGAGAAAAACAACGGGTGGCGATTGCCAGGGCTTTCGTGGTCAAGCCAACCCTGCTGTTTGCCGATGAGCCGACTGGAAACCTGGACAAGCATACCGGTGACACGGTCATCGACCTGTTGTTTCACATGAACAAAGAAGCCAATACCACACTGGTGCTGGTGACGCATGATCCTGAACTGGCTTCCCGTTGCGACCGTACCCTGCACATGGATGCCGGCCGCTTTGAACGTGAAGAAGTGAAGGTAATTTGAATACTGGATTCACCAATACCCTGCGACTGGCGTTCAAACTGCTGGCGCGGGACTGGCGAGCCGGCGAACTGACCGTACTGGCCCTGGCACTGCTGATCGCGGTTGGCGCCCTGACCGGAGTAGCGTTCCTCACAGATCGTGTAGGGCAGGCGGTGGAATTACGAGCAGCG
>DAOWGA010000126.1 GCA_030637665.1 Lysobacterales bacterium
GGCGCCGTGCTCCAGCGAATTTCTCTGCGGGCCGAGCGGAACACCGCCACACAGGGTCAGCACCTTGATGTTATCAATGGACCGGGCCAGTCTGCGAAGTTCCCTGGCAACCTGGTCTGCCAGTTCCCGGGTCGGGCATAGCACCAGGGATTGCACGCAAAACAGCTTTGCATCGAGTTTTTGCACCAGACCGAGACCGAAGGCTGCGGTTTTTCCCGAGCCTGTTTTGGCCTGGGCAATGACATCTTTACCTTCCAGAATGGGGGGCAGGCTCTGCGCCTGAATAGGCGTCATGGCCTGGTAGCCAAGGGACGCAAGGTTCGTCAGCAGGGCGGGATGCAGCTTGAGGCTTGAAAATGCGCGTGTGTTCAAGATGATAATCCGTCAGAGTCCGGGTTGGATCTCCGGCCAATAAAAAAGGCGGGACCCACAGGCCCCGCCTTTTCCATGCACTGACCCGGGGGTCAGAGTACTTCGATGTTCTCAGCCTGAGGACCTTTCTGGCCCTGCGTCACACTGAACTGCACTTTTTGGCCCTCGACCAGGGTTTTGAACCCCGAGCCGGAGATAGCGCTGAAGTGAGCAAATACATCGGAGCCGGATTCCTGCTCAATAAAGCCAAAGCCTTTGGCTTCGTTGAACCATTTAACGGTACCTGTAGTAGTAGACATAATTAATTCCTATTTCATTCAAGAGTTTTGGAGCCTTTGAAAAGGCCATTTTGCTGGAAGTTTTTCTATTACTTATGAAGAACAGGACGAGAACTTAATACAGGACATCGAAATGGTTTTGCATAAATATCAGACGTAATTCAAGCTGCGTGCATTATATATGTACCCACCCCGGTGTCAACGAATATTTTCTTAAAATTCGGGCACTTAACGCTACGCATATCCGGTGTTGGTGCAATTCAGCTTTTATCCGCCCAAAGTCCGTTCAAGTGGCGCTGCTTGCGTCCGTTGAAGCGTAGCGCAATTGCAGATATCTGAACACGGCCCGCAACCCCAACGCTTCACCACCTTGCGGCCTGCCGGGGTGATTGGCCTGGTTCCAGGCAAAAGTATCGATGTGAACCCAGGGAATCTCGGCTTCGACAAAATGCTCCAGGAACAGGGCCGCGGTAATGCAGCCGCCATAGGCACTTTTGCCGGAATTATTCAGATCAGCAATCGGGCTCTCGATCATTTTCCGGTACGGTTGATACAGCGGCATCGTCCACATCGGATCCTCGCTCTCTTCACCCGCATCCTGGATCGCGCGGGCAACGTCGATGTGATTACTGAACAGTGGCGTCAACTCGGGGCCCATGGCTACCCGCGCTGCGCCGGTCAGGGTAGCGAAATCGATCACCAGGTCTGGATTCTGCTCGCAGGCATAGGCCAGCGCGTCGGCCAGAACCACCCTGCCCTCGGCATCGGTATTGCCGATTTCAACGGACAGGCCTTTGCGCGTATCTATCACATCGCCCGGCCGGTAGGCGTTACCGGAAACCGAGTTTTCCACGGCCGGGATCAACACCAACAGCCGCACCGGAAGCTTGTGCTGCATCACCAGCCTGGCCAGCGCCAGCACATGAGCGCCACCGCCCATGTCCTTTTTCATCAGCGCCATGCCAGCTGCGGTTTTCAGATCAAGCCCCCCGGTATCGAAGCACACACCCTTGCCGACCAAAGCCAGCAGCGGAGCCTCTTCATCACCCCAGGTCATTTGAACCAGTCTCGGCTCCCGGTCTGATGCGCGGCCCACGGCATGAATGGCGGGAAAGTTACGGGTCAGCAGATCCTGGCCCACGATCGTTTCGCTGTCGCCGCCTGAAAAATCCGCCTGGACAATCACCGCATCGGCAAGCTGGCCGGGCCCCATGTGCTCGGTTGGCGTATTGACGAGATCACGAACCAGGCATTGCGCATCGCACAAGGCACGAACATCCTTATCGATATCTTCGTCGAGCAGCAGTGTCGCCTGAGGCGTCTTGCTTTTTTTGTAACGGTCGAAACGATAAGCAGCCAGGCCCCAGCCAAGACTGGCCTGCAGGCGCTGCTGCGGGTCCCAGTCGCACTGGAGCCGATAAATGCCTTCCGGCAACTTTGAAAATATTGTTGACAGCTGGCTTATCCAACCCTCTTTTTGCATTCCGAAAATCAGCAACCGGACCTCGTTTTCGGAGCCAGCCAGGGCGCAAAACTGACCCGGCCTGGCTTTGAATCCGGAAGTCTCAGCCCATTGCCGGTGGTTTGGAGTTGCTGACTGCATCCAGTCATCCAGTTCGCTTGCCCGCAGGGGGATGAGTGATACCACTTGTTTGGAATTGCTATCGGATATTGAACAGTAACTCACGATGACTCCATGTGAAGCTTGGAACGAGAGGATAAATCAGATTGGGGATGAGCGGAACCACGGAACCACTTTTAGTCAATCCGGGCGACATACTCACGGCCATTTCTGCGAATCTGCAGATAGATCGATCCGCCGGCCAATGAAATTTCAGCCTGGAATTCCGCAAGAGTCCGAACACTCTTTTTATTAACGCCGGTAATGATGTCACCCGGGCGCAATCCACTCCGGGCCATCCGGCTGCCGGATTCAAGCTCGGAAATCAGCACCCCCTGAATCCGTGCGGATCGCAGCTTCAATGGCAATTCTTCGAATTTTGCACTACGCAAACGCCGATCGATCGTGCCACCATCAAGAACCCTCAAAGCTGCGGTGGTCAAATCCAAC
>DAOWGA010000270.1 GCA_030637665.1 Lysobacterales bacterium
CGGGTACTTGACCTCCAAAGGCTGGACGGTGATATCGAGATCGTCCGGTATGTGTTTGCGCATCACTTCAATGGCATCGGGTTTGTTGGCCTCGATACCCACCACGGCCCGGGTGACGCCCAGTGCCTTCAGGGCGATTCGGGCCCCAAGGTAAACCTTCTCCGGTTGCTCCAGCATCGTGCGATGATCCGAGGTGAGATAAGGCTCACACTCACAACCGTTGAGCAGCAGCAACTCAATCGGCTGGTCTTTCGGTGGCGTTAGTTTTACGTGGGATGGGAATGCGGCGCCTCCCAGACCTACAATGCCCGCCCTGGCGATTTCTTTGGACAGGTCTTCAGCCTTTACGTCTTCCCAGCGCGGAACAATGCGCGGCCTCTGCATCTGTGTGGAGTAGGGGTCAACGGCGATGCGAATGGACGGAACCATCGTCCCGCTCGGATGCGGCCAGAGTTCAATTGATTTCACCGTGCCGGCGGCCGTTGCATGGACGGCCGAAGAAATGAAACCGGCTGCCTCGGCAATGACATCTCCCCGCTCGACGCGGTCGCCGGGGTGTACCAGGGCTTTAGCCGGCGTACCAATGTGCTGCGACAGGGGCAGGATGACTTCCTCGGGAAACGGGAAGCGCCGCGAGGCAATACCCGAGGTGAGATCCTTGTTTTCCGGAGGATGAACCCCGTGCTTGAAGCTGGGCAGGCCTGTCATCTGAATCGCCCGAATCAGTTAAAAGGCTCGGCCCGCTTGATAAGCTTGTCCAGGCCTTTTTCTTTTGGATTCAGCGGATCACCCGGGTGGATGCACTCGGCCGGACACAGCTCGGCGCCCATAACAAGTTGCTTGAACGTTCCCGCTCCAGGATCAGCGATGTAGGCTTGCTGGTCATCGTTGTAGACGTACAACTTGGGGTTGATTTTCAGGCAATCATCGCAGGACGTACAGCGCAGCGTATCGATATACGGTTCGTTGCCCAACAACTCGTCTTCATCTTCTGCTGCCACTGCCGCCGGTACAGCTTCAGCTACCGCGGCAGCGGACGCCGGCGAAACTTCAACCAGGGTGGGGGGGGCTGTGATTTCAAAAGCGGCGTGGCCTTTCAATGGCGGCCCCTCCCAGTTCTGCGCTCTTTCCAGCAACTGCGCCACGGTTTCGCTGGCACTGGATTTCAGCAAGCCTTCCGCCAGCCGCCTGGCGATCAGTTGCGGATACTGGGTGGTGAGCCGGGTGATTTTTGCTTCGTACTCCACTTTGAGTGCTTCGATCTTCGCTTCCAGTTCTTCCGTCAGGCCTTCGGCAACCGCATCGCGCATGTTCTCCGAGACATCGATGCCGGCCATTTCCTTCAACTGGGCCCAGTGGTTCAATCGCTCTTCGGCCAGTTGCACGATCTCCTCGGAGACTGTCATCCTGCTCAGGCGCCGGTCTGCATCAACGGTGTAGATAAACGGAGTTTCGTCCTCACGTTCGTCTTCGTCCATCTCCATGTACTCATGGAAAGGAACCAGCTCATCATCGTCAAGCGCCGGCTTGAAATGCCTGCGGAATCGCGCCTCGCCCAGCGCCCAGTCGGCAATGGTCAAAGGCAGAGTCATTTTCTGCTCTTCGCCTTCCTCATCGCCATAGCTCAGGTCGTAGCTGGTCCATGTATCCAGCGGAGAAGGGTTCCCTTCCAGATCGAGACACTCGGAGAAAGTGGCGCCTTCATCCGGGTCAAAGACAATATTGGGCATCGCCCGGCTTTCCAGTGCGAGCCGGGCTGCGTCCGGTGCGCCAAAATCCGCCAGCCCCCATTCCGGCGGGCACGGCGTGTTCAGAATAAACAGGGATGGCCGCCGTGCCTGCAAACCCTTCAATACGTTCTGAATCAAATGGGTCGGCGTTGCCTGGGAAGATTGCATCACGAAGACGCCCCGGTGCGCGATGGCGATCAGGGCCATTTCTTTACGAACTTCTTCCTTGCCGTGCTGGTCCAAACCGTATTCGGCCATGTCCGACACCTGGCCCGTGAAACCGGAAGTGCAAGCCTGGCCTCCCGTGTTGGAGTAGACCTGCGTATCTACCATGACCATCCGGACCGGTTTACCCGAAGCCATGACCCGGGAGACGTTCTGGAAACCGATATCCATCATGGCGCCGTCGCCGCCTACCGCAAACAGCGGCGGGCACAGGGTAAATTCATCGTCGCTGAACTGTTCCCACTCAAAGTCCGTAAAAAATTCCTCATCGGCAACTGCATCGTAAGTACCGGAGAGCAGTTTTTCGGCCCGGCGCACGGCCACAAAGCCATCCGCCATTTTGCGCATATGCCCTTCAAAAATACCCACGGCAACCGAAGGCGCGTCCTGGAACAGGTGATTCACCCAGGGGAAGGGGTAGGGGTTATAGGGATAGGAAGAGCCCCACACCGAACTGCAGCCGGTGGCGTTGGTAAAGCCCAGTTGTGCGCGGCCGCGGCCGCTGGGGCCTT
The DNA here is from genome assembly GCA_030637665.1 of Lysobacterales bacterium. Classification (GTDB taxonomy): domain Bacteria; phylum Pseudomonadota; class Gammaproteobacteria; order Xanthomonadales; family SZUA-36; genus JAJRRA01. The sequence continues at coordinate 2,468 of DAOWGA010000270.1, forward strand.
CATCGTAGCGCCATTTGAGGTCTTTCAGTTCTTCGATGCTGGTGCGGATCCGCAGCACGGTTTCCTTCTTTTCACCGTCAATGCGCACGGCAAGCTCATCCGAATCGGCGGCGACTTGGGCCAGGTCCGTCTCCGAAATCAGGAGTGAGTGGGCTTTTTCATCCAGTTCGTCAATCAGCCGCGCCAGGTGTTTAACGTGCTGCTCCACGCGCGGGCCCATGAAGGCGTTGACCGTGGAGAGCAGCAGGTGAATGGTGGTTTTTTCGCCGCAGCCCATGCAGGCTCCGTCGCCGCCGACCATCGACAGGTAATTGCTCTGCTTGAGCAGCAGGGACGGCATAACGCCGATGCCTTCATCCAGGCTGGATATCTTGATGTACTGATCATCCGTTTCAGGGAGATTTTTCCAGAGCCGCCAGTTCGATTCAAGCGTTTCCTGGAATTCCTCCGTCTGGCGAACGCTCTCGAGGGCGCCGTCTGTGCAAACGACCACGCAGATATCACAGCCTTTGCAGGTTTCGGGGTTGATGGTGATCGAAAGCAAGCCGCCGGACCCTTTCTTCTTGCTTTCCGGCAAGTCAAAGAAAGGGGTGGTTTTGGCCAGCGGGAAGTCCGCCAGCGCCGCGTAGACCAGGTTGTATTCGGCGTCGATTTCAGCGTGCCGCTC
>DAOWGA010000153.1 GCA_030637665.1 Lysobacterales bacterium
ATTTCAGGGTGCGAAAAGCGTCGAACCAGGTGTGCATTTGCCGGTTGAACTGATTGGCGTCGGAACTCTGTCTGAAAGCATGTTGCAGCGCTTCCGTCGCACCGGATTTCTCCAGACCGCCAATGAGGATTTGTAGATCCATTTGAGACAGAATGGCGCCGATATCGCTGGAGCGAGATTGGCAAAAAGTCGGCAGGCTGCCAAGCCAGCTGCGAAGCAAGCCGAAAACGGACGGGTGATAAAGCAGAAATTCCCTGGCCGGGTCTTCGAGTTCCATGATTCTGCCAACAGCAGCGCCGGTGCCAAAAGGTACCCGGTCTGACAGACGTGCTGCAATATCAATGGGTTCGCAGTCTGTTTCGGCGCTGAGTTGCCTGACGGCACCGACCTTGGCCAGCTTGTTGAGCAGGTAAAAATCTTCCCCGGCCTGGCGGCGGGGAAAGCCCCTGACCTTGGCATAATGGGCCGCGTTGACGGCCATGGTGCTGCCGATGGTGTGGAAAGCATAGGGCGAGTGGGCGAAGCTCAACCCGGCGACGTAATAACGCAGGGAATACTCATACAGCTGGGTGGCCTCATTGATTTTATTGTCCGCGGCGACAGTGTGCCGGAAAGGATATATAAGGGCGGCCGTGTCCTGTGCAGAGGATTCGCTTAAGGCCGCACTGCAGGTGAAATAGCGTTGCGGTAAACGCACATCTGCGTCAGTGCAATGTATCCAGGGTGAGCGCACCCGCCGCTGGTGGATCAGGCAAGCAGCAAGGTCTGCACCGGTTTTTCGTGCCTGGCCAACGCCCCCTTTGGGTGGAAACTTACGCCCGTCGCTGAAGCGATCCACCAGCAATACATCGCGGGATGACGCTGGATCATGGTACAGCGTGAGTCCGGAAGCGGCGGCTGATTGCCAGCACATCCTGAAACGGACTGGTAGTTCGGCGGCAAAATCCTGATTGGCGACCGAGACATGGCGCGCTGCCGTCCCGGCCTCATTGACGACCAGTATCATCAGGCTGCGCCCTGGCCCCGGTGGCAATGGGCGCAATATCTGCGTTGACTCATTGCAAACAGGAATCACAACCACCTGCTGCCATGGCTCGCTGGCCGCAATATCTTCCACTGATGCGGTACCCGGCTCAGCGTATTGCCGTAGGTATTTGTCCACTTTCTTTAATCTAATGAAGCGCAGGCCGCAATGGCAGCTCTCTCACAATGTCCGCTTCAAGCTCCAGCAGCTCATTCAGCCGTGAACGCGTTTCCACCGGGTCAAAATAGAGCTCTGCAAGCTGAATGAACAATCCCTGGTGCTCCTCTTCAGACTGAGTGATGGCACGGTAAAAACGTTGCAACTTGCCGGCTGGCAGGGCGTCTGCTACCAACCCGAAACGTTCTGCACCCCGCGCCTCGACGATGCCGCCAATCAGCAGCCGATCCATGAAATAGTGTTCCTTGCCGTGCCGGATGGCGCGCCGCAGGCGGTTTACATAAGGGTCTTTTTCATCGGGAAGCAGGCAAAGGCCGCGTTCGTTCATCAGTTTGACGACCGCACGGTAATGATTTAGCTCTTCAATGGCGAGATCAATCATGGCCATCACCAGCTCCGGCCTGTCAGGGTAGTGGGCGACCATGCTCATCGCCATGCCCGAGGCTTTTCGTTCAGCCGCGGCATGATCCGGCAAAAAATCATCCATCGCAGCAACGACGCCTTCCGCCCAGCTCAGCGGAGTGTTGTACATCAGTTTAAACTTGTGGGTGTCCACAACTACTTACTTCCACTACCCCCTGGAGGTATTTGATTGCATGGCCGGCGATCAGCACCCGCTCGCCGTGCAGGGTGCAGTTGAGTTCGCCCCCCCTCGCGGACACCTGTCTGGCGCGCAAGTGCTGATTCCCAAGCCGCCCCGCCCAGTACGGCGTCAATTGTGTGTGCGCCGAACCGGTAACCGGATCTTCGGGAATGCCGACACCGGGAGCGAAAAAGCGGGAAACAAAATCGTATTCCTGAGAAGCCGCGGAGATGATGACTCCGCGGCAGCCGAGCCTGCCCAGGATGTCGATTGCGGGATCCGCTCTCAACACGGTTTCTTCATCATCGAAGATGATCAGGTAGTCATCGTGTTTCAGGCATTCGGCGGGTGTGACGCCGAATGCCTCGACGATCTCCGGCGGAATGGCACAGGGCCGGGGCGGCTGAGCTGGAAAATCCATCACCAGCCCGTCACCATCACGTGACACCGAAAGCGGTCCGGATTTTGAAGTGAAATCGACTCGATCGCCATGGAATCCCAGGCAATTGAAGAGCACATAGGCCGAAGCAAGCGTGGCGTGGCCGCAGAGATCGACTTCAGCCGCCGGTGTGAACCACCTGATGGCATAGCCCGGGCCTTCCGCCACGAAAAACGCGGTCTCAGACAGGTTGTTTTCCGCCGCGATGGATTGCATCAACTCATCGGGCAACCATGCGGTCAGGGGGCACACCGCGGCAGGATTGCCCTCGAAGGCGCGTTTGGCAAATGCGTCAATCTGGTAAATATCGATCTTCATGTCGGTGGCAATTCTCCGGCCTGCTGAGCCATGGCTCTATCCAGATCTGTAATTGGAAGACACCCAATACTTTATTAGAGGCTGGTTTCAGCTTCCTGTCAAAAATGCCTGTACCAGGTTCACCAGATCGTCCCTGGCCAATTGAAGGCATTGTGCCCATGCTCAGAACACCACCACGGCATCATCAGAACAAATGCTGGTGCCGGCTTCACACACCGCGTAAATATCAGGTCGCACCGCCTCTTCTTGTTTCAGTCGAACAGCCTCCTGGACCCTGGTACCCGGCTTATGATCCCTTCGACGACCTGCTCAAGCCCATCTTTTGTCCGGAAGTCGATAACCTCGGTGTCGATGATGAGATAAGGGAATCCACACTTCATGATCCACGGCCGGTAAAGATCATTGAGATTACTGAGATAACTGTTTTCAGGATGAGCAAGATCAGCCTCCTCGCCCCGGCTGCGGCCCAGGATTCGGCTCTTCAGGGCAGCCACATCGCTTTCCAGGTAAATAATCAGATCGGGGGTTGGTTTGTTAGTCATTACCAGCTTGAACAGTTGCTGATATTTCCGGTAATCCTGGTCGGTAATGTATTCATTGTTGTTTGAATTCTTGGTGAAGATCCGGTCCTCGTAAATGCTGCGGTCCTGGGCTACGGACTGGCCCTCGCGTAGCAACTCACTCAAAACACCCAAATCCAGAAGCCGGGACAGGAAATAGGTCTCCTGAATTTTGTAGCCCCAGTATTCTGCTTCCTCCTTGATCTGGAGAAATCCTTTCGGGTCTTTGCCGTCGAGTTTGGTGCCTTTGAGCCGGTCATAGGAACTGACGGCTTTATAGTACTTTTGCAGGTAGCCATATTGTTTTACATAATCGACCCTTTCGAGAAACGACACGATTTTTCCGTCGCTCCTTTTCTCCAGCGCCTTGGTCAGGGTAGACTTGCCCGCAGCGATGTTTCCCGCGATCGAAATG
>DAOWGA010000291.1 GCA_030637665.1 Lysobacterales bacterium
CGCGCCGTCGGGCTTCAGAATCATGCTTGTGGATGACCAGTCGGAATTGGGTGGCTCTTTGCTGTGGAACCATGAGCAGGCGGATGACGAGGTGGGCACTGAATGGCTGCGCCGGGCCACCCTCAAACTGGCACAGCTGGAGAACGTCATGCTGTTGGCCCGCACCACGGTTGTTGCCGCCTGGGACCACGGTTACTTCACGGCTGTGCAGCAATGTGATGACAGTGCAAGCGGACAAACCGCACAACACCTGTGGAAAATTCGCAGCCGCCAGACCATCCTGGCCAGTGGCGCCATCGAGCGCCCTCTGGTTTTTCCAGACAATGACCGGCCCGGCATTATGCTGGCGGACTCAGCCCGCCACTACCTGAACCGCTATGCAGCAAGAGCGGGCAGCAGGGCCGTCATTTATACCAACAACGACAGCGCCTACCTGGCGGCGCTGGACCTGCACGCCAGTGGCATCACCGTGGCGGCTATCGTGGACCTGCGAAAGGAGCCGCAAAGCGAATCGGTACGCCGCGTACGTGAACTGGGAATCAAGGTTTACGACGGATACGAGATAACAGGAACGCATGGCTATTTCAGGATAAAACAAGTCGATATTCGTCCTGGTCAGAACAATAGCAACAAGCCAGCCGATCAAGTCAGAATCAAATGTGACCTGTTATGCACTTCAGGTGGATGGGACCCAACCCTGCATCTGCTGTCGCAGGCCGGTGGCAAGCTGGAGTACAACATGAAATCCGGCTGTTTCGTACCGCGTCAGCAGCAGCCCGCGCTGGCCCGCTGCGTGCAAGCGGCCGGATCCGCCAACGGCTGCTTTGAACCGGCTGCATGCCTGGCCGAGGGACATGAAGCGGGCCTCGCTGCGCTTGAGTCGCTGACCGGTAAGCACCCGCAGTCCGGCGAACCGCAAGCCCCGATTGATTCCGGCCCGGTGCTGGACATCAAGCACCACTGGCGAACTCCGCCGCCATGCAAGGGCCGGCAATGGGTGGATTTCCTGCACGACGTGACAACTGGGTCCATCGAGACAGCGGCCCGCGAAGGTTTCACCTCGGTCGAACACCTCAAGCGCTACACCACTATCGGCATGGCCATTGACCAGGGCAAGACCAGTAATGTGAATGCACTCGCTATCCTGGGCGAGTCAAGCGGCCGGCCCATTGCCGATGTCGGTACTACCACCTTCAGACCGCCTTTTACCCCGGTAACTCTGGGGGCCCTGGCCGGCCGTGAGGTCGGTCTGCGCGCCTGGCCCAGGCGCCTGCTGCCCCTGCATGACTGGCATGTTGATTCCGCCGGCGTCATGGAGGACCACAGCGGCTGGCAAAGAGCTGCTTATTACCCGGGTGACGGTGAAACCGAAGCACAGGCCATCCGGCGCGAAGTGCTGGCCGCGCGCAGCGCTGTCACCCTGTTTGACAGCTCATCGCTGGGCAAGCTGGAAGTCAGGGGGCCCGATGCCGCCCGTTTCCTGAACCGAATGTATATCAACAACGTCGAAACGCTGAATACCGGCCGGGTCCGCTACGGCATGATGCTGAATGAAAACGGCGTGATCATCGATGATGGCGTATTCGCCCGCCTCGAAGATGACTTCTTCCTGGTATCAACATCCAGCGCCGGAACCGCGGAAATCGTCATTGCATTCGAGGAATGGTTGCAAACCGAATGGCCCGAACTGAACGTCCTGATCAATAACGCCACCACCCAGTGGGCCACGTTGACCGTGGGTGGACCTGATTCCCGTCAGGTGATGACTTCGTTTCTGCCGGGCGTGGATCTTTCCGCTACTACCTTCCCCCATATGTCCGTGCTCGAGGGTGAGGTAGATAGCATTCCGTACCGCTTAATGAGAGTGAGCTTTACCGGCGAAATGTCATTCGAGCTGAGTGTGCCGGCCAACTACGCACTTGCCGCCTGGCAAAAACTGCTGGAAGCGGGTGCGCCATTCGATATCACGCCGCTGGGCATGGAAGCGCTGGACATATTGAGGACCGAAAAGGGATTCCTGGAAGTGGGCATAGATACCGATATCTCTACGTCCCCGCTGGATGTAGGCTGGGCTGTTCCGATTAGCAAAAAGACCGCAGATTTCATCGGCAAACGCTCCCTGTCACGCCCCAACGACACCCGGCCGGACCGCTTGCAACTGGTGGGGCTGAAGCCGCAGGACAGCCAGCAATTCATCCCTGTCGGCTCACACATAATTTCCCGCACCAGTCTCCAGCCCGAAGGGCACATCACTTCGAGTTGCATCAGCCCGACACTCGGGCATTCGATTGCCATGGCCATGCTGAAATCGGGTCATACACGCCAGGGAGAAAAGGTCGTCATTGATGTGGATGAGCAGCACTTCGATGCCGAAGTAGTGCCGCTGGGATTTCACGACCCAAAGGGTGAGCGATTAAATACATTATAAATCCAACAGGACCAAGCGAATGAAAATTTCCCGAATCGACATCTACAAATTCAACATCGAACTGACCCACCCGGTCGTGGTGCCGATTGGCACCCTTAGCGCTGCCAACAACGTCGCGCTGTGCATCACTACCGACAGCGGCATCCAGGGCTGGGGCGAAGCAAGCCCGTTCGCACCGATCACCGGCGATACACAGGAATCCAACTTCGTAAACGCCCGCCTGCTCGCACTCACCATCAAGGGCAAAGACCCGCTCGCGGTCGAGGCCCGCATGCAGGAAATCAACGCCGCAACGGTAGGTGAGTCATCGCTGCGCTCGGCCTTTGACATGGCGCTGTACGATATCCTGGGCCAGGCAGCGGAATTGCCGTTGTATGCGCTGCTCGGTGGTGAGCGCCGGTCGATGCGCACCGATGTAACGATCGGCATGCAGGAAACCGTGGCGCAAACACTCGAAATGCTTGCGGATTGCATGAAGAAAGGTTTCGACGAAGTCAAGCTCAAGGTCGGCCGTCCGGGCCTGGCTGATGTGGAACACGTGGCGGCGGTGC
>DAOWGA010000002.1 GCA_030637665.1 Lysobacterales bacterium
AGTAATGGATCAACGGTTCCACTTTTCAAAGCGTATTGCGGCTGAGCGTACGGCGATGGAGTGGGCTTATCGCATCATCACCTCAACGAGCCAGGAGCGGATGGAGCAATACGCGCATCCACTGTATGCCGGGGCTGTCGATGTGCACGACGATGCGAAATTCTCTGTGATTCCGCCTGGTGTGAACACGCAGGTATTCAGCACCCAGGCAGGTGAGGCAGACCAGTCTGTGAATCAAAAGCTCAGCGTCAGCCTGAGCAGGCCCGACCAGCCACATCTGCTGCTTGCGAGCCGGATTGATGAAAAGAAAAACATTGGCGGTGCAGTAGCGGCCTATGTGAAATCGCCGGAACTTCAGCAAAAAGCGGGGTTTGTCATCTGTACCCGGGGTATCGACAAGCCGTTTGAGCAAATCGAAAGTCTCTCCGCTGAAGAGCAGAAGGTCCTGAAGCCGATCCTGGAAATGATCAGCGCAGCAGGCCTGCGTGACCGCGTGGAATTTCTGGATGTCCAGTCGCAGACGGAACTGGCCGCGACTTACCGCTATTTCGCCGCCAGGAAGTCGGTGTTCGTATTGACCTCTTTCTACGAGCCCTTTGGGCTGGCGCCGATCGAAGCGGTGGCTTGCGGGCTCAGCTGCGCTGCGACCAGCAATGGCGGCCCCACCGAAATTTTCGCTGACGGCTCCGGCGTGCTGGTTGATCCAACTGATGTTGACGACATTGCACGCGGCCTGGAAGAAGCATTGGATAACTTCGAAGATCTCGCCGCGCGCGCCCGTGCACGTGTGCTGGACATGTACACCTGGAAGAAAACCGCGGCTCGTTACCTTGTCGTCATTGCGGACGGTGCGGCAAGTGGTCTGGACAAAGGTGGTGAGGTTCCGGAGCTGGATGCCGGTCAGCGAATCCGGGCTTACCTGAGCTGATTCACACCAGGCCGCGATGCGGTCGGAAGTTTTTCGCCCGCATGGCGGCCTCCTACAGCAGAAACAGCCATAGCATGTAATATTACCCCCATGGCACGTCACCCCCCTCCCGGCCCACCACCCGAAGCCACCAGCCGCGGTTTCTTTGGCGTGTTCCGCTACAGCCGCCGGGCGATGGAGTTGGTGTGGACCACCAATCGCCGCCTCACGGTAGCATTGGCCCTGCTTACACTGCTGGCCGGTGTACTGCCGGCGGCAATGGCCTGGGTGGGCGCTCTGATCATCGATGCCGTGGTGGCGGCCACCAGGGTCACGCAGGACACCGGTGTGACCTACCTGGACCGGATCTTCATGCTGGTAGCCATTGAAGCTGTCATTGTGGCGGCCCTGTCCGGGGCCCAGCGCGGCATCTCACTCAGCCAGGCCCTTTTGCGGGCCCAGTTGGGTCAGCGGGTGAACGTGATGATCCTGGAGAAGGCGCTGACACTGGAGCTGGCGCAGTTCGAGGATGCTGAGTTTTACGACAAGCTCACCCGCGCCCGGCGTGAGGCTTCGAGCCGGCCGCTATCGCTGGTGAATCGTACCTTCGGCCTGGCGCAGAACCTGGTGTCGCTGCTGAGTTACGGCGTACTGCTGGTGCAGTTCTCACCCTGGGCCGTGGCGGTGCTGCTGATCGCCGGATTGCCGGCCTTCTTTGCCGAGACCAAGTTTTCCGGTGACGCTTTCCGCCTGTTCCGCTGGCGCTCACCCGAGACCCGCATGCAGATGTACCTGGAAACCGTGCTGGCGCGCGAGGATAACGTCAAGGAAGTGAAGCTGTTCGGCCTTGGACCGCTGCTGCTGGAGCGCTACCAGGATATCTTCCGGCGCCTGTACAAAGCTGATCGCGCCCTGGCCATTCGCCGCGACGGCTGGGGCTTCGTACTGGGACTGGTCGGTACGCTGGCCCTGTACGGCGCTTATGCCTGGATCGCCACCGCGGCCGTTGCCAGCCGCATTACGCTGGGCCAGATGACCATGTACCTCATTCTGTTCCGCCAGGGACAATCCGCAGTGTCAGCCATTCTTTCCGCAATCGGCGGCATGTACGAGGACAATCTGTATCTCTCCACTCTGTATGAATACCTGGAAACACCGGCATCAGAGACCAACGCTACGCAGGTGCGGGGCCCGGCACCTGACGACGGCGTGCGCTTCGAAGGCGTCGGCTTTACTTACCCTGGCGCCAGCCAGCCGGCGCTGGTGGATGTCGACCTGCACATTCATCCGGGAGAATCGCTGGCGCTGGTGGGAGAAAACGGTTCCGGCAAGACCACCCTGATCAAATTGCTGACCCGGCTATACCGCCCCGAAACGGGCCGTATTCTGCTCGACGGCCTGGACCTCAACGAGTGGGAGGAAAGCGCTCTGCGCCAGCGTATCGGTGTGATTTTCCAGGACTTCTCCCGCTACCAGTTCCTGGTGGGTGAAAACATCGGCGTGGGCGACGTGCGCTATTTTGAAGACGAGGAGCGCTGGCGTGAAGCTGCCGCCAAGGGCATGGCCGACTCCATCGTAGACGGCCTGCCGTCCGGCTACGATACCCAGCTTGGCAAGTGGTTCAAGGACGGCCAGGAACTGTCCGGTGGTCAGTGGCAGAAAATAGCCCTGTCCCGTGCCTTCATGCGCGCGGAAGCCGACATCCTGGTGCTGGATGAACCCACCGCCTCCATGGATGCGGCCGCTGAGGCAACCATTTTCGAACACTTTCGTAAGCTCACCCAAAAGCGCATCGCCATCCTTATTTCACACCGGTTCTCAACGGTAAGAATGGCCAGCCAGATCGTCGTCATCGAAAACGGAAGAATCATCGAGCGTGGCAGCCACGAAGACCTGATGAAACTGGATGGCCACTACGCCCGCCTGTTTTCCCTGCAGGCCGCAGGCTACAGGTAGCAACGCTGGCTTGCTGTTACTTGACCCGGGTCACCAGCACGTAAACCCGCAGCCCCGCCATTAGCAACAGGAAGCCCCAGTAGACAGTCTCGAAGCCTGAGGCGGCGATGATCCACATGCACACGCCAAAAGCGATTGCGGCGATGCCACCCTCGCGCAAGCGATGAGAGCGGCTGATGGAGGGGTCGCGATTTTGCAATACCAGGCCGGAAATTGCCGAGAAGGCGTAGGGGATAACCGTCGTCAGCGTGGCGATGAGGAGGATAAAGGTGTAAGCCGCAACCAGGCCCTTTGCAAAGTTGAGAATCAAAAGCAAGCTGGCCAGCATGCCCGATAACACATACGATGCTGAAGGTGTATGCCGGGCCGAACGCCGTGCAAACAGTTGGGGAAACAAACCGTCCCGGGCGGCCGCCATGGCCATCTGGCCGGCCGCCAGCAGGGTGGTGTTGATGCAACCTGCGGTAGATACCAGTGCACCAACGACAACGATAAGGCCGCCAATCCCGCCGACCAGGCGGATTCCAACATCCGACAGCGGTGAGGTCGATACCGCAAGTACCTCGGTGGGCAATACACCGAACGACACAAAATTCACCAGCAGGTAGATGAGACCAACGGTCAGCGTGCCAATCACCGTCGCCCGCGAAATGGTGTTGCCGGGAT